>NZ_LBEZ01000007.1:0-15142 GCF_013363245.1 Marinitoga sp. 1135
CAGGATCAAACCCTCCATCCAAGATTTCGAGTTCGATCTTAACTCTTTGAATCTACTTCCGCTGGGTGTCTCTGTTCACTTGTCAAGGAGCTTCTCTTCCTCTTCTCTTTTTCTTCCAGACGCTCTCACCCGCGTCCGAGTATATATATTACCACCTTCTTCCTCTTTTGTCAACTTACAGTTTCGTTAATTTCGTTAAACGTACGTGAATTCATTCTTTTTATCTTCTATAAACCTTTATTTATAATGTTTTTAGATTTTTTATTTTTATTTATTTTTTCTGATTTTTTTGCTTGACATGGATACGATTTTTTATTTTTTAAAAAATATGTTATAATTAAGTTTAAAACTTTTTAATTCGGAGGTGTTTTTATGAAAAAAATAGGTTTTTTTAGTATTTTTATTTTATCTTTATTATTTATTTTTTCTTCCTGTCTCGATAGAACTCAAATCTTGAATAATGAAAATGACACTAATACTGATGATATCGTTTTATTGGATTGGAAGGATTGGTCTGTTGCAGAAGGACATTACTTATCTCCTTTAAAGGTTTTTACCTTTGATTCCACAGCTATTTTAAATTTCAATTTTGAACTTACTCATTGGGATGGCGATTATGGCCTTGAATTTTATGTTCTTACAGAAGATGATTTCGATAATTTATATTATGATAAAAGTTTTAACTATGTACTTCATAAGATTTTTTATACTGAAAATAATTATACATTCTCCGGAGAAATTCCAGAAGGAAGTTATGTTTTTGTTATTGATAATGCACGTGGCGGTGATGAACAACCAGATAATGATGATGAAAATGATTATGCTACCTTTAATTTATATGTGACTCAGAATAAATAAAAAACCCGCTCAAATCGAGCGGGTTTTATTATTATGGATACACTCTATATAATGTTCTTGCAAATGGTATTGCTTCTCTTATATGTTTAAGGCCGCATATCCAGGCTACTGTTCTTTCGATTCCAAGACCAAATCCACTGTGAGGAACTGAACCAAATTTTCTTAAATCAAGATACCATTGATATTCTTCTACTGGTAAGTTGTTTTCTTTTAATCTTTCAATTAATACATCTTCCTGCCAGATTCTTTCAGATGCACCAATTATTTCACCATATCCTTCAGGTGCAATCATATCATCACATAATACTACATCTGGATTTTCTGGATCTGGTTGCATATAGAATGCCTTTACTGATTTTGGATATTTTTCTATAATAACAGGTTTATCAAATTCTTCAGAGATTAATGTTTCATCATCTGCTCCGAGGTCTTCACCCCATTGTATATCTGACCCCTTTTTATTTAATAATTTTATTGCTTCTGTATATGTAATTCTTGGGAATGGCGCTTCTATTTTTTCGAGTTTACTTATATCCCTTCCAAGAGCAACTAAATTTTCAGAAGCATTTTCAAGGACTTTCTTAACCACATATGATACAAGATTTTCCTGTAATCTCATATTGTCTTCATGTGTATAATAAGCAACTTCTGCCTCATTCATCCAGAATTCTATAAGATGTCTTCTCGTTTTTGACTTTTCAGCCCTGAATGTTGGACCAAGATTGTATACTTTACCTAAAGCCATAGCTGCTGCTTCAAGATATAACTGACCTGTCTGTGCAAGATATACTTTTCCATAATCAAAATAGTCTATTTCAAATGTATTTCCTGCACTTTCACCAATTGAACCTGTAAATATTGGAGTATCAATTAATACAAAACCTTCGTTGTTATAAAATTCTCTTATAGCTTTTATTATTTCATGTCTTACCTTTAATATATGGAATTGTCTTCTTGATCTTAACCATAAATGTCTGTGTTCCATTAAGAAATCAATTCCGTGTTCTTTCTTTGAAATAGGATAATCTTCTGATGGATTATGTACTATTTCAACTTCATCAATGTGTAATTCAAATCCAACTGGTGATCTTTGATCTTCAACAACTGTTCCTCTAACAATTAATGAGCTTTCCATTTTTAATTTTTTTACTTCTTTGTATTTTTCTTCACCAAGTGTTGATTTTTCAACAACTCCCTGAACAAAACCTGTTCCATCTCTTAATTGTAAAAATCCTATTTTACCACTAACTCTTTTATTCCAGAGCCAGCCTCTAAATTCAACTTTTTCACCTATATGTTTTTTCATATCTTTTATATATACCCATTCCATACTTTTCCCTCCCAAATCACAATATTTTATTTATCTCTATTTTTTATATTATAACACGCTAATACAATTGTGTCAAAATCTATGATATAATTAAAATATAAAAATCAGTCAAGGGGATGGTACAATGAAAGAAACAAAAAATAGATGTTTAGGTGCTTTAATTGGATTAGCAATTGGAAATGCATTAGGAGCACCTTTTGAATATATAGATATGGAAAAGCTTCCTGAAATAAATGATTTTCATAGCGGTGGAATATATAATTTAAATGCCGGCGAATGGACAGATGATGTTTCTATGGCTCTTTGCCTTGCAGAAAGTTTAATAGAAGACGGTTTTGATTTTGATAGTCAAATGAAAAAATATTTAAAATGGATTGATGAAGGTCTCTATTCCTGTAAAAAAACGGCTTTTGGAATTGATAACCAAACAATGGATGCATTAATTCAATATGAAAAAGACGCTTCTTTGCCAAAGATAATAGATAAAGATTCACATAAACCTTTAGCAAGACTTGCTCCAATTCCTATGTACTTTAAAAATTCTTTTAATGATGCTGTTTTTTATTCAGGACAAAGCGCATATACCACTCATAATAATATCTATTCAATTCATTCATGCAAATTCATCGGTGGATTTATACAACAGGCAATTAATGGCGCTACAAAACGCGTTTTATTAGAAGAAGTTCATAGACATATGGACTTAATTTATGATGTAAAACTTAAAATTGTTGATGTTACATATAAAGATATAAATGATTTAATAAACGACGGAAAAGCCATAAATTCACTTGAAATAGCCCTGTGGACTATATATAACACCAATTCATTTAAAGATGCTGTTCTAACAGCTGTTAGGTTTGGTGGAGATACAGATACATTAGGTGCTATTGTTGGACAAATGGCTGGTGCTCTTTATGGATTAGAGAATATTCCAAAGGTCTGGCTTTTAAAGCTTGCAAAGAAAGATATGATATTGGAACTTGCAGAGAAGTTGTGTAATAAATAAGAAAATGCCTGAGAAATCAGGCATTTTCTTATTTGATCTAAATTAACGTAACATATTAAAATACTGTTTTTAACCAAACTTAGACCGCCATCAATTTGAGATAACTGCATATTTAATTATTTTAATTTAATTTAAATTGTTTCACAATATTTTCTAAACGTCTAGCAAGTTCTGTACTTTCTTTTGCTTCGGAAGTTATATTTTCTATATTTGCAGTTTGTTCTTCAGTTGCAGCAGTTATTTCTTGAATAGAAGCATTGATATTCGTAACATTTTGTGAAAGCTCTGTCATAGCAGTTGCTATTTCATCAACACCAGCCGTTTGTTCTTCAACACTTGCAGCAATACCTTCAAGTTTATTTGTCATTTCTTGTATAGCTTTTAATATTCCTCCCAAACTTTCACCAGCTTTATTGGAAAGCTTCGAACCTTCTTCAACCTTTTTATTTATTTCTGTTGAAACATTTAAAGCTTCTTTAGATACATTCATTACACCATCAACTACTTCTCTTATTTCATTCGCTGCTTTTCTGCTTTCTTCAGCCAAAACTCTTATTTCATCAGCAACAACAGCAAAACCTTTTCCAGCCTCTCCAGCTCTCGCAGCTTCAATTGCAGCATTTAATGCAAGAAGATTGGTTTGCTCTGCTATATTAGAAACTGTATCAACAAATTCATTAATTTTAACTGCACTATCATTAAATTCCTTTACTACCTTATCAATCTCAAGAGTTACTTCTGTAATTTCATCCATTTTATTTATTGCTAATTTTACAGTTTTTCCAGCTTTTTCAGCATCTTCTGAAGATCTATTTCCAAATTCTGCTGCTTCAGTCGCATTATCCGCAATAAGTTTTGTAGCTGAGGATATTTCTTGAATAGATGCTGTTGTTTCTTCAATAGCAGCAGTGATATTCTCTATTTCCGTTGATATATTTGTTACAGATATAGTTGTTTCCTGAGTAGCATTTGAAGAAATTTCAAGAGTATCTGTTATTTCTTTCATTGAATTAATCAGGGTAATGCTTTCCTCTTTTAATTGTTTCATATCCCTTTTTAAATGTTCATGCATAATCTTAAACACGTTTATTAATTCTCCTAATTCACTATTATCCTTTATTTGAGGAATTTTAACTGTATAATCTTTGTTAGATAATTTTCTTGCATATTCCATCAATATATTTAGTGGCTTTGTAATTGTTCTAATTAAATATATTGAAATTATACCTCCTATAATTAATGAAAATACTATAACTATTATCCCAAAAGCTTTAGCTTTTTTCCCATTTTTAAAATTATAATCTGTCATTTCCAATACTTTATTATCTATACTTTCTTGAAATTTTTGAAATGTTTCAACCGCATTTTTGCCTATTTTTCTAAAATTTTCTGCATCATTTTTTATATCTTCAACAGAATTATATGATTGTAATAATTCTTTATAATCTTCTATTGCACTTATTGTTTGCTTTTTTAAAGGTATCAAATCCTCATTTACTTTAAGATCTTCTATTTTTTTTATTAGATAATCAAGTTTTTTTCTGCATCTAATTTTATTTTTTTATCATTAAATGCTATATATTCTGCTATAAGTTTCCTTGCTTCCATAAAATCCGTCGAGTATATACCTACTTTTTTCATATTTTCCACATATTTTTCAGACAATATGTGTTCATTATTTAAAATTTTTGAAAAAGTATTATTACTTAAAATAAAAATAATTATTTGCATCATTAACAATATTATTACCATAAAACTTATTTTATTTTTTAATTTCATAATATCCCCTCCAATCTATGAATGACTTTTTGTTATTTCATCATAAATCTTCCTTATTTCATTATGATATTTTTTAAATAATGACAATATTTCCGGATGAAAATGTTCCGGTTTCGTTCTGCCATCTCCTTCAGTTATAATCTTTACAACTTCTTCATGACTAAATGCTATTTTATATGTTCTCACAGAGCGTAAAGCATCATAAACATCTGCTAGAGCTACAATTTGTGCTTCTATTGGAATTTCATCTCCACTTAAACCAAATGGATATCCACTTCCATCATATCTCTCATGATGATATAAAGCTATATTTTTAGCAGTAATAAAGTATGGATCATTTAATAATTTTAATGAAAATATTGTATGTTGTTTTATTAAATCAAATTCTTCTTCAGTTAATTCGTCCGATTTCGTTAAAAGATCTCGATTAATAAATATCTTACCTATATCATGAAGTGGAGCAAAGGTTTCTATTTCTTTTACTTTTTCCTCATTTAGTCCCATTTTCTTTGCAATAAAACCTGATATCTTTCCAACTCTATATATATGAGCGCCAGTAATATCATCATGCGCTTCAGCTATAATAGCAAGCTTTGTGGCAAAATTCAAATATGCATTTTTCACCTCCTGAACAGATAATTTTTCTAACCAAAAGGCTTTTATAAGATTACCAAAACCTTCTATTAATTTCACTGAATTTTCCGAAAAATTTTTCTTTGAATTTTTAGCAATATCAACAGCTATTTTTATCCATATATTTGGATTTAATTGTATTTCTCGAATTAATGTTTCTTTTATCGGTTTAACTGCATTTTTTAAAGTTTTATAATCCTTTTCATTTAATTCTTTATTCCTTTCTTCATCCAATACATCTTTTACAATTCTGGTATTCTCACGTTTTGGAATTTTTCCAATTAAAGATTTTATCTTTTTTAAGTCTTCGAAACTATGACCATAAGAGGCTATAAATTTTGTTGTCTTTTTTTCTACATCAATTAACACAATGCTTCCATAATCTGCTTCCGGCACTATTTCTATAACTAATTCAAGAACTTCTTTATAAAAATCTTCAAGAGAATTTCCTGGTGTCATATGAGAAAGAACTTCCGTCATTCTAAATAAATTATTAGAAAATTCATTGTTTTTATTATAAAGATCTTCAAGTTCTTCACTCATAGATAGTAACTCTTCATTAATTTCTTCTAGTTGTTTATTTTTTAAATTTAGATCAAATGTAGCTCTTATTAGTAGTTTCCTGTATATATATAATAAAGTTAAAACAATTAATAATAACAATAAAATAACCCCTATTGTTATAAAAAACCACCTGGGAAAATGTATTGTTTCATTAAAAAAATATTTATTTATTATCATATAATAAATTGAATTATTTTGATTTTTCCATTTTTGCAAATATGCATCTATTGTATTTATAATATTTTCATTAATAGAATGGGAAAAAACTATATATACATCTACCGGAGAAAAAATTATAGGCGTTTTTTTTAGCCCATAATTATTTCCATTATATGATCTACTAATTATTGCGATATCTGCTTTTTTTTCATATACATATTTTAAACATTCATCATAAGAAGAAACTTCAATAAAAGACGCTTTTATGTGCAAATTATTTAAAATATTTTTAATTCCTTCTTTTCCAACATAATAAATATCATTTTTAATAACAGCAATTTTTTTATCTTCAAAATCAAGTAGAGATTTTACATTTTTATATCGTGTATATACCATCCCCCAATTTGTAAAAACTGGCTCTTTATTATAGTAAAAAAATTTTGCCCGTTCTTTTGAATAGGCAACATCTAACATCATATCAATATTTCCTTCTTTCAATTTTTCAATCAGATCACTAAACGTACCATATTTATAAATAATATTCCAATTTTCAGATAATGCAATTTCATTTAATATATCAACAAAAACACCTTTAGCTTTATTATTTTCAAAATACACTAAAGGTGGATTATCATAAACACCAACAACAAATGCTTTTCCAAATCCAATATTTATAAATATATATAAAAATAGAGAAAAAATTATAATATTCTTTCTCATTTTAATTCCCCCATTATTCAGTTCTTAATAAAAGAAAACATTTATCATTCTCTTTGTAGAATATAAATAAAAAGTTAACTCTTTATCATTACAATTATAACTCTTATGTTTATTTTTTTTTTTTTTTTTTTTTGCGTTTTTATTAAAAAAAGGTAACTCCAAACAACTAAAAAGTTTATGATAGTCAATATATTCTATTTTTGGAATTTAATAATTTTTGTTTTGCGTATATGCTTAATTATCATTTTTAACCTTTTATTAACATAATTTCGATTTCATTTGTTTTTATCTTTTAATATGCTATATTTTCATATCATCCTTTTTAATTGTCAATAATGGATTTTTGAAAAAAAATTTTTTATTGTATAATTAAAATGAAAATTTTCTTTTTTATTTTTGAAATAAAAAAGAAATTCTATTAAAGGGGGTATTGTGATGAAGAGATTATTGGTTTTGATAATGGTAGTTTTATTGGTATCTGCTGTATTCGCAAAGATTACTTTCTGGACAACAGAGGTTGAATCTAACAGAATGCAGAGAATTAGAGCTCTTGCAACAATTTTTAAAGCTCAAACAGGTATTGATGTTGAAGTTGTTCCTGTTGAAGAAAATGATTTATTGAAACAGATTCCTATTGCAAAAAATGCTGGAACATTACCTGATCTAATTGAAAGTGGTATTGAACCAATGTTGTTGTTAGGTTCAGAAAATTTCATGAATGTTGACCTTGCAACAAAGATTATAAATGATTTTGGTGATGTTTATAATGGTGCAGCAAGATTATTAAGTAATGGCGAAGGTAAATATTATGCAATTCCTTTCCACGCATGGGTACAGGGTATATGGTATAGAAAAGATTGGTTTAAAGCACAGGATCTTGGCGATCCAATAACATGGTATAATATCGCTTTAGCTGCAAAGGTATTAAATAATCCAAAGAAAGGTGTTTATGGTATTATTTTACCTAAAAAGGCAAATGCTTATGCAGAACAGGTATTTACAGAAATTGCTCTTGCAAATGGTGCAAGACCTATAGATGAAAATGGAAATGTAACCTTTAATACACCAGAAATGATTGAAGCTTTCAGATTCTATAAGGAATTGGGTAAATATTCAAAACCTGGTTTTACAGATGTTCTTGACGCTTTAAAGGGTTATTTAAGAGGCGAAACAGCAATGATTTTCTATTCAACTTATATTATGGACGATATTGCTGTTGAAGAGGTACAAAGAGGAAGAATTGATAACTTTAATCCTCAATTAGTTGTTAATACTGGTTTTGCAAATAAAATGATTAATGTAAGACCAACATCTTATGGACAGGTTGTAGCCCTTGGTATTACAAAGAATGCAAACGCAAGCGAAGTAGAAAAATTTGTTAAATTCCTTATGACAGATAAAAACTATGTTTACTGGGTACATATGGCACCAGGCGGAATGAATCCAACAAGAAAATCTGTAGCTGAAAGTGATGAATTCCTTGATAATCCTGTTCTTGAAAGATATGGAAAAGCTAAAATCGCAGAAATTGTTGCAGCACTTGATTCTGTAGAAAGATTTGAATTTATTAACGGTAAGGTTATTACAGATATGAGTAAATTAAGCGCTAATTTTGTTATAGGTAAGGCTATTAATTATATGTTTGCAAATGATTGGACACCACAGCAAACTGCAATGTGGGCACAAAAAGAAGCAGAAAAGATTCTTGGAAAATAATTCTTTTTCATGAAAAAGGGGGAATTCTGTCCCCCTTTTTTTAAAAAGGAGGTTTGAAATATGGCTGTGATGTCGTTAAAGGAACGTGAAGCGAGATTTGGCTGGAAATTGGTTATGCCAACTGTAATTTTAATTGCTTTGTTGATTTTATATCCTGTATTTTATAATATTTATCTTAGTTTTTTTGAGGTGTCAATTTCAGATGCCCCAAATAAGTTTGTTGGGTTGCAGAATTATAGAGAAATCTTATCTGATTCCTCGTTCTGGAAATCATTTGGAATTACTGTTCTGTTTACTGTTACAACTGTTGTAGGAAGTATTTTGTTGGGACTTGGAGTGGCATTATTGCTAAACAGGGAGTTTCCTGGAAGGAATATTGTTAGAGCTTTATTGTTATTGCCTTATGTAACTCCATTAATTGCAATTGTTTTTGCCTGGAAATATATATTTTTACCTATTGATGGACCTTTAATGAAATTCCTTGCTAATTTTGGCATGAATCCAGGAAATGACTTTTTAAATAATCCCAATAATGCTTTCTGGGTTGTTTCGATTTTTAATATATGGAGAAATTTCCCATTTGTTTATTTGATGATTTTATCAAGGCTTCAATCTATTCCTACAGATTATTATGAAGCAGCTGAAATAGATGGTGCAAGCGATTGGCAGAAGTTTGTTCATATTACATTACCAGAATTGTATTTTGTTATAGGTTCTGTTGCCTTGCTAAGAGGTATCTGGAATTTTTACAAGTTTGATGAAGTTTATCTTATGTCAAAATTCGCTAATACTTTACCTATTTATATTTATGAAAAAGCATTTGCTGGATTACCGGAACAGGGTGTCGCAGCTGCAATTGCAACTATATTATTTGTAATAATGATTGCATTAATCGGTATATACGTAAAGAAGGTGTTAAAATGGTAAAAAGAAAAAGCCCTTTGAAAATAATTGGTTTCTGGACTTTGATTATATTATTGGTAATATTTATTACTTATCCATTTGCATGGATGCTTTCTGTATCTTTTAGATATGATACAGATGCTTTTGATCCTGGTATAATACCTAAACGCCCTACACTTGATACTTATGCTATATTACTTGGATTTAAAAAGTCCATAAGAGAGGAGTTGAGTAATGAGCAACAACAATTGTTGGATCTTATAAAAACTTTGCCTAAAGACCAGCAAGAAGCTGTTCTTGCTCAAATAAATGCACAAAGAAAAAAGGAGTCATTCCCATTTTTAAGATTTTTTAGAAATTCTTTGCTTCTTGCAGGTTTGAGTGCTCTGGTAAGTTTAATTTTATCGGTTTTCGGAGCATATGCATTTAGTAGGATTGAGTTTAAGGGGCGAGGAACTATTCAAAGAGGTGTTCTTGTAGTTTATCTCTTTGGAGGCACTATACTTGCAGTACCTCTATATCAAATTTTTGTAAAAATTGGATTGACATCATCAGGGATTTCTTCCGCTATCGCTTTATTCATTATATATATTGTTCAAACTATACCTGTTTCTTTGTATATGCTTGGTAATTATTTTAGAACAATTCCAAGATCTATTGAAGAAGCTGCTATTATTGATGGTTCTTCAAGAATGGGCGTTATCACAAAGATAATAATTCCTTTATCTTTACCTGCTATAATTACTGTATATATATATGCGTTTATGATAGCCTGGAATGAGTTCTTATTTGCTTCAATTTTTGTAAGACCATTCCCGGAATTTTATACTCTACCTCTTGGTTTAAATGAAATATTTAATTCTGAACATGCAATATGGGCAAAAATGATGGCAGCATCTGTTGTTACTGCAGTACCTGTTGTTATTATGTTTATGATGATGGAAAAATATTTAACAGGTGGATTAACTGCAGGTGGTGTAAAAGAATAAAAGAGGTGACCATTTATGATTATAAACCAAATAAAAGGTATATATAACTCTCTTACAAAAAGAGAAAAAAAAGTAGCTGATTATATTATTGAAAGGGCTGATGATGTAATTCATTATAGTATTACTGAATTGGCAAATTGGGCTGAAGTAAGTGAAACAACTGTTTATAGAGTGATTAAGAAACTGGGATTTAACGGTTATCAGGATTTTAAAATTTCTCTTGCCAAAGAATTATCCGAGCCTGTTTTTGAAACAGTTGAAACTGAGCAGGATATTTTTTCAAATCTATATAATAAGATTTGTAAAAGTTTAAGTCTTATAAACCAGAATCTCGATAAAGATTTGTTGAATAGAGTAGCTGAAAGAATTCTTGCATCTAAAAAACTTATATTTTTTGGTGTTGGAAGATCTTTTCCTGTTGCTCTTGATAGTTCACTAAAATTTGCTGCTTTAGGTTTTTCTGCAATGGCATACAGCGATCCTCATATGCAAGTTATTGTTGGCGCTGGATTAACCTCTGAAGATACTGTTATTTCAATAAGCCATTCAGGATTTATACGTGATGTGTTTAAATCAACTCAAGTTGCAAAGGACGCTGGAGCTTTTACCATTGCTATTACATCAGGTGTAAATTCACCTTTAAGTAAGATTTCAGATATTGTTATATATACTACACCAAGCGATCCTTCTGAGAATGAGTTTACCCATGATAGAATAGGCGAAATGTATATGATAGAAATACTTTATAACCTCGTGGTTTCAAAGAAATTTACAGATAAACATTTTAATAAGTTGAAAAATGTTATTGAGCCAAAAAAGTTCCAGTAAAAGAGGTGTATTTTATGCATAAGAATATATACGATAAATTAGAATTTTTATATGGCGATGAAGCAAAAGGTGTATATCAAAAACTTATGAATATTATTGAAAAATATAAAATTTCTGATAAGGATTTTGATTTTTCGGAAAAGGACGTTATTTTAATTACTTATGGTGATTCTATAAAGAAAAATAATGAAAAGCCTTTAAATACTTTACATCATTTCTTAAATGAATATGTAAAGGATAGTATTAATACTGTACATATACTTCCATTTTTCCCTTATTCATCTGATGATGGCTTTTCTGTAATTGATTATAAACAGGTTAATCCAGAATTGGGCAGTTGGGAAGATATTCAATCGCTCTCAAAAGATTACAAACTAATGTTTGATGCAGTTATAAATCATATTTCCAAAGAAAGCAAATGGTTTCAGGAATATTTAAAGGGAAATAAAAAATACAAAAATTATTTTATTGAACAGGAGCCTGTGGAGGAATTAAAGAATGTAACTCGTCCAAGGGCACTACCTTTATTACACATATATAAAACTGCTTCAGGCGAAGAAAAACATATCTGGACTACATTTAGTGAAGATCAAATTGATTTAAATTATAAATCTACAGATTTGTTCCTTGAAATTGTTGAAATATTGCTTTTCTACGCAAAAATGGGAGCTAAATTAATAAGACTTGATGCTATTGGATATTTATGGAAAGAAATTGGAACATCATGTATCCACTTAAAACAAACACATGTAATGATTCAGTTGTTTAGAGATATTTTAAATCTCACAGCCAAAGACGTTATTCTGATTACAGAAACAAATGTCCCGCATCATGAAAATATTTCTTATTTTGGAAATGGATATAATGAAGCTCAAATGGTTTATAATTTTTCACTTCCTCCCCTTGTTTTATATTCTTTTTTATTTCATGATGCGACTGTTATATCAAAATGGGCTTATACATTAGAAACACCATCTGATAAGACTACTTTTTTCAATTTTCTCGCTTCACATGACGGCATTGGATTAATGCCAGCAAAAGGAATTTTAAAAGATGAAGATATTGATTTTCTTGTTGAACATACTTTAAGAAATAACGGACTTGTTTCTTATAAAAGCAATCCTGATGGGACAAAATCACCGTATGAGTTGAATATTAATTATTTTGATGCTTTGTACGATGAAAACGAATCAATGGAATTGAATATAAGAAAATTTATTTCCGCTTATGCAATTGCTGCTGCAATGAAAGGTATTCCAGGTATTTATATTCACAGTTTATTGGGATCACGAAATTATCTTGAAGGTGTTAAAATCACCGGAATGAACAGAACTATTAATAGAGAAAAATTGAATTATGATACCTTAATTTCAGAATTAAACGATAAAAGTTCTTTAAGGTTTAAGATATTTAATACCTTCAAACATATGCTGGATATTAGGAAGAAACACAAAGCATTTAATCCAAAAGGAAAACAAATGGTTATGTTTTATGATGATTCTGTTTTTGCATTTATGCGAGAATTTAAAGATGAAAGAGTTCTTGTTTTAACCAATGTTGCTAATAGAGAAATTACTCTTGATATTGATAATCCGCTTTCTAAAAATCCTTATGACTTTTTAAATAACACTTCTGTTGATATTTCCGATAATAAACTTCATATTATTCTTAAGCCATATGAAACCAAATGGTTGAAATAAAAGCGAGGGCAAACTCCCTCGCTTTATTATTATTTTTATTTATCTCTTCAAGTATTTTAAGAAGACTTTCTTTCACTTCAAAATTTGGATAGTCCAGTATATATTTTTTCTTTAATCCATATTTTTTTATTCCTTTAAAGGTTAAATACCCTGCCTGCGTAAAGAAGATATTTGCTTTTGCATCTTCTATTTCTCTTGTTGAGAAATCTTCTGCACTTACTGGTGTTTTTACTAAATCTTCATACTCTATCTTTTTGCCTTTTATATATTCATACAAAAAACTTGGTGAGCCACTTTCAAACCAGAAGTTTTGGAATTCTTTTTCTGAAAAAAATCTCAATATTGAATATGGATTATATACTGTATGTTCTCCGTCAAATGAAAATCCATTATAATATCTCTTCATTTCTTCAAGCAATTCTTTTTCTGTTATATATTCGTCTATTAAAATTACCACTTTTTCTTTTTTTGAAAGTTTCATTATTAATTCATCAAATGCAAATGTATAATCTGTTTCAGTTATCTCTATTCCGTTTCTTTCACCTTCCTGCTCTATCATCTTTACCAGACTTTTTTTGAATTTTTCTTCGCTTTCCGTTGATGATTTAAACAGGTTTAATCTTATTATTGGATACTCTTTGAAATCCCATTTGTCATATATATATGTCCCTTTGAATAACTCTTTTTCTCCTTTGAATAAATAATATAATGTTGATACTGTTAAACTTTTTCCAAATCTTCGTGGCCTTGATAAGAATGTTGGTATTCCTGAATATACCATTTCCAATATATATTTTGTTTTATCTACATATATATAATCTCCTGTTATTATTTCCTTATAATCTTCTATCCCTACTGGTAACTTCTTCACTGCTTTCCACCTCCCTATATTATGATTATATCATAATAATTCCCAATTCACTTTTATTTTTTTATTAATCCATTAATAAAATTATTTTTACATTCATTTTACTTATTTTGTTGACAATTTTTTTATTTTTATATAAAATTCTTAATAGAACAAAGTTCTTTTTTATTAAAAGTTATTATTTTCACTAATTTCGTTTTAAGTTGTTTAATATTTATGTTCATTTCTATTTGCATAGAATTTCCAAAATATATTATCAACATAATTAAAGGAGGTATTTTATGAAAATTCCTCAAATAATTAAATTACCTGAGGATATTTTACAATATAGAAAAAAAGATAAAGTTTTGCTTCTTTCTCCAGAAAAAGCTGGTGCCATTGTATTAAATGATATTGAATATAAAATTTTTTGTGAATTTTTGAACTAAAAAATATCGAGGAGGAGGTATAAAGTTGGATCTTTCTACTTTAATAGGATTGGGTTTGGCTTTTGTTGCTATATTAATTGGTGGATATTCAGGATTAGGACAATTATGGGATACAAACTCCTTCTTTATTACTGTTTTAGGTTCAGTTGGTGGTATGATGATTGCTGCGCCAAAAGATATATCTTTTAAATTTGTAACAGCAATAATGATGGGAATAAAAGAACCTAAAATTGATTCGGTCGAAATTTTAAAAACATTATATTCATTTGCAGAAAAAGCAAGAAGAGAAGGTTTAATATCCCTTGAAGCAGATCTTGAAGGCCTTGATAACGAATTTATGAAAGAAGGTTTAAGGGCTGCAGTTGATGGTACTGATCCAGAAGAAATAAGGAAAATCCTTGAAATAAAAATGGAGTTATTTGAAGCAGAACAGGGAAAATGGTCAGGTCTTTTAAATACCTGGGGCACATTAGCTCCGGCATACGGAATGATTGGAACGCTGATAGGTCTCGTTTTGATGCTTGGTAGTTTGAACGATCCATCTACTATAGGTCCTAATATGGCTATTGCTCTTATTACAACGTTATACGGTGCTCTTGTTGCAAATATATTCACCTTACCGATAGCCGAAAAAATAGGAAGAAGAACATCAATACAG
>NZ_LBEZ01000027.1:0-4918 GCF_013363245.1 Marinitoga sp. 1135
ACTGGGGGAAAAATAAAAAGAGGGGCGCTACCTACTCTCGCATGGACAAGCCATACTACCATCGGCCCGGATATGCTTAACGGTCGGGTTCGGGATGGGTCCGCGTGTTCCCATATCCGGTATCTGCACCCCTCAATCTCTCATTCACATGTGCATAGTTACTCAATAAGGTCAAGGCCTCGGGCTATTAGTACCGGTCGGCTCAATACATCACTGTACTTACACCTCCGGCCTATCTACGTCCTAGTCTCGAACTGCCCTTACCTCCATATGGAGTGGGAAACCTCATCTCGGGGCCCGTTTCCCGCTTAGATGCTTTCAGCGGTTATCGGTCAGGTACGTGGCTACTCAGCTCCTGCTCCTGGCGGAACAGCTGATTTACCAGTGGTACCCTCACACCGGTCCTCTCGTACTAGGTGTGACCCCCCTCAAGTTTCCTACGCCCGCAGCAGATAGGGACCGAACTGTCTCACGACGTTCTGAACCCAACTCACGTACCGCTTTAATGGGCGAACAGCCCAACCCTTGGGACCTACTTCAGCCCCAGGATGCGATGAGTCGACATCGAGGTGCCAATCCGCGCCGTCGATATGAACTCTTGAGCGCGATAAGCCTGTTATCCCCGGGGTAACTTTTATCCGTTGATCGACGGCCCTTCCACTCGGATCCGCCGGGTCACTAAGACCGTGTTTCCACCCTGCTCGACCTGTCAGTCTCGCAGTCAGGCAGGCTTTTGCCTTTACACTCTCCTGTGGATTTCCAACCCACATGAGCCTACCTTCGCGCACCTCCGTTACTCTTTAGGAGGCGACCGCCCCAGTCAAACTGCCCACCTAACACTGTCCCATCAGTGCTCTTCACACTCAATGGTTAGTAACCCATCATGCTGAGGGTGGTATCCCACCGGCGGCTCCACCTACCCTGGCGAGCAGGTTTCTCTGCCTCCCACCTATCCTGTACACAACATGACAAGTTACAATGTCAGGCTACAGTAAAACTCCACGGGGTCTTTCCGTCTAACTGCGGGTACTGGGCATCTTCACCCAGTCTGTAATTTCACCAGGCCCTCCGCTGAGACAGTGCCCAAATCGTTACGCCATTCATGCAGGTCGGAACTTACCCGACAAGGAATTTCGCTACCTTAGGACCGTTATAGTTACGGCCGCCGTTTACCGGGGCTTCGGTTCGTTGCTCTCACAACTCCCCTTAACCTTCCGGCACTGGGCAGGCGTCAGACCCTATACTTCCTCTTTCCGAGTTCGCAGAGTCCTGTGTTTTTGGTAAACAGTCGCCTGGGCCTTGTCACTGCGACTCCCCGGTGCAGTTGCCCACACCAAGGAGCACCCCTTCTCCCGAAGTTACGGGGCTATTTTGCCGAGTTCCTTAGCGGAGGTTAGCCTGCTCCCCTTAGCCTTCTCAGCTCACCCACCTGTGTCGGTTTTCGGAACGGGCATGTATATACTCAACGATAAGCGAGGCTTTTCTTGGCAGCCGGGCTACCACCTCGTTGGACTTATGTCCTCCCCTTCACGCTTCAGACTCCAGTAGCGGATTTACCTACTACCTTCTCTGTCCTTTGCGCTTGGATGAGCGTGCCACTTGCTCACGAGGCTTCGCCTTCTGCGTCCCCCCTCTTATCTCGTATATACATGGCACTGGATTCTTTACCAGTTTCCCATCGGTTACTCCTTTCGGATTCACCTTAGGTCCCGGCTTACCCTGGGCGGACGACCCTTCCCCAGGTACCCTTGGGCTTTCGGGGGGAGGGATTCTCACCCTCCTCTCGTTACTCATGCCCACATCCGCTCTTGTGCTTCGTCCAGTAATCCTCACGAATTACCTTCTCCCTACTGCACAATGCTCCCCTACCAATCCGCAGATTCCGCAGCTTCGGCGTACGGCTTCAGCCTCCTTACATTTTCGGCGCAGTCCGCCTCAACCGGTGAGCTGTTACGCACTCTTTTAATGATGGCTGCTTCTAAGCCAACATCCCGGCTGTCTCTGGCAGTCCACTACCTTTCACACTTAGCCGTCTCTTCGAGACCTTAGCTGGCGGTCTGGGCTGTTTCCCTCTCGACCATGGAGCTTTTCCCCCACAGTCTGTCTCCCGTACATCAACTAACGGTATTCGGAGTTTGACAAGTTTCGGAGGTTACCCCCCTACGCCTATCAGTGCTCTACCCCCGTTAGTCTTGTACGAGGCCGTGCCTACACACGTTTCGGGGAGATCCAGCTATCACCAGGTTCGGTTGGCTTTTCACCCCTATCCACAGGTCATCCGAATGCGTTTCACTGCATACCGGTTCGGGCCTCCATTGCGTTTCACCGCAACTTCACCCTGCCCATGGATAGCTCACCTGGCTTCGGGTCTGCATATACTGACTATCCGCCCTCTTCAGGCTCGCTTTCACTTCGGCTTCGCCTCTCCCGGCTTAACCTCGCCAGTACATGCAATTCGTGGGCACATTAATCAAAAGGCACGCGGTCACTCTCTCGAGCTCCCACTTCTTGTAGGCTTACGGTTTCAGGTTCTCTTTCACTCCCCTCCCGGGGTCCTTTTCACCTTTCCCTCACGGTACTTCTACGCTATCGGTCGACGGGTAGTATTTAGCCTTGGATGGTGGTCCACCCTGATTCACGCAGGATTCCTCGTGTCCCACGCTACTTGGGATCATAATCCAGCCACTCACATGTATTTCGCCTACGGGGCTTTCACCCTCTCCGGCATACCTTCCCAGGTATTTCGGCTATACATGCTTCGTGACCGAGCCTCGTGCTGTCGGCTCCGATTATGTCCCGCTACCCCATACTGGCAACGGCAGCACCCTTTTACACCAGTATGGTTTGGGCTCCTCCCCTTTCGCTCGCCACTACTCAGGGAATCTCTCTTGATTTCTTTTCCTCCGGGTACTAAGATGTTTCCCTTCCCCGGGTTCGCCTCCCTTTCGGGATCTTTTGGGTTCCCCCATTCGGACATCCACGGATCTACGCTCGCTTGCAGCTCCCCGTGGCTTTTCGCAGCTTGCCACGTCCTTCTTCGCCTCCCGTCGCCTAGGCATCCGCCGTAAGCCCTTTTTACCTTGACCTTATCTTTCACTATGCACTTGTCAATGAGCTGGTGGAGTAGAGGGGACTTGAACCCCTAACCTTCTGCGTGCAAGGCAGACGCTCTCCCAGTTGAGCTACTACCCCTACTCCTTCACTACTGAACAGAGACACCCATTCCTTTTTTCTCCTTAGAAAGGAGGTGATCCAGGCGCACCTTCCGGTACACCTACCTTGTTACGACTTAGCCCCCCTCGCTGACTCCACCCTCGATAGCTGGCCTCCTTTCGGTTAGCCTCACCATCTTCGGGCGTTTCCAACTCGGGTGGCTTGACGGGCGGTGTGTACAAGACCCGGGAACGTATTCACCGCAGTGTGGCTGACCTGCGATTACTAGCGATTCCGGCTTCATGCAGTCGGGTTTCAGACTGCAATCTGAACTGGGGTAGGGTTTCTGGGATTCGCTCCACCTCTCGGCCTCGCTGCCCTCTGTCCCTACCATTGTAGCGCGTGTGTCGCCCAGGACATAAGGGGCACGATTACCTGACGTCATCCCCTCCTTCCTCCGCCTCGTCGGCGGCTGTCCCGTTAGCGTTCCCACCCTAAGTGCTGGCAACTAACGGCAAGGGTTGCGCTCGTTGCGGGACTTAACCCAACACCTCACGGCACGAGCTGACGACGGCCGTGCACCACCTGTATAGGCTCCCGGTACCGAAGTACCGGGTCCCCTGCATCTCTGCAGAGTACCACCTATATGTCAAGCCCTGGTAAGGTCCTTCGCTTAGCTTCGAATTAAACCACACGCTCCACCGCTTGTGCGGGTCCCCGTCAATTCCTTTGAGTTTCATCCTTGCGGACGTACTCCCCAGGCGGCCCACTTATCGCCTTAGCTTCAGCACGAACGGTACTACCGCTCACACCTAGTGGGCATCGTTTACGGCTAGGACTACCCGGGTATCTAATCCGGTTTGCTCCCCTAGCTTTCGGGCCTCAGCGTCAGGTTTGCCCCAGGAGACCGTCTTCACCACCGGCCTTCTTACCTGTATCTACGCATTTCACCGCTACACAGGTAATTCCGTCTCCCTCTAGCAACCTCAAGTCTAACAGTTTCAGACGCATTTCCCTGGTTGAGCCAGGGCCTTTTACATCTGACTTATTAGACCGCCTACACCCCCTTTACGCCCAGTGATTCCGGGCAACGCTCGCCCCCTACGTATTACCGCGGCTGCTGGCACGTAGTTAGCCGGGGCTTTTCCTTACCTACCCTCATCAGATGGCCATTCCCTACCATCCTTATTGTTCGGTAAGTTCAGGAGTTTACGTCCCGAAGGACTTCTTCCTCCACGCGGCGTCGCTGGATCAGGGTTCCCCCCATTGTCCAATATTCCCCACTGCTGCCTCCCGTAGGAGTGGGACCCGTGTCTCAGTGCCCCTGTGGCCGGCCACGCTCTCACGCCGGCTACCCGTCGTCGGCTTGGTAGGCCTTTACCCTACCAACTACCTGATGGGTCGCAGGCAGCTCCTCCAGCCAAGCCTTGGCTCGCTTTCCCCTCTCGGGCTCATCCGGTATTAGCCACCGTTTCCAGTGGTTGTCCCGGTCTGGAGGACACCTTCCTACGCGTTACTCACCCGTTCGCCACTAGTACTACAGCCCGAAGGCTGCCTCCTCGTTCGACTTGCATGTGTTAAGCACGCCGCCAGCGTTCGCCCTGAGCCAGGATCAAACCCTCCATCCAAGATTTCGAGTTCGATCTTAACTCTTTGAATCTACTTCCGCTGGGTGTCTCTGTTCACTTGTCAAGGAGCTTCTCTTCCTCTTCTCTTTTTCTTCCAGACGCTCTCACCCGCGTCCGAGTATATATATTACCACCTT
>NZ_LBEZ01000004.1:0-22521 GCF_013363245.1 Marinitoga sp. 1135
TTTTTACAACAGGCATTATAGGACAGTTGTAAAAAATAAAAATAACTGGTGAAGAAAATAGTACGAATAATGTTCGCTCAAACGGTAGAAAATTCTAATCCTCAAAAATTTTCAAGTTTTCGCTCACATTATTCTAACTATTTTCTTAAATATAAATGAAAAGATGAAAGTAAAAAAATAATACGAACAAAGACTAAGAATTTCCCAAACGAAGATATTGCTTGAGCCGGAACAACAAAAATATTGTGAAAAATAAAAACGAATGAAGACTCGAAGAACGCCCGAAAAAACTGCGAATGGAGAGGGTCAAAAAAACAGGATGTTTTTTTGAGCGCAGCTTCTGCAGGGATGCAGAATCTAAGCGCCCCCGCGTATATGAGCAGTTTTTGAGGATCAGCGTTCGAGTTGTCTGAATGAGTTTTTATTTTTCACAATTATAAGAAATTTCACCGCCTGAAGGAACCTTTTTAGGAGTGTTTTTTATAGAACAAGGATCAAAAATTCTTGCCGTATGAGAGAATATTATTTTTCTACTTTCAAAGAGAATTTTTGAAGATTAGCACTCAAGTTGCTTGAACAAGCTTTTATTTTTTCCAATACAAAGAAACTTCAAATTGAATATATATTTACGGGGGGATAATTATGTATGATATAGCCATTATTGGTGCAGGAGTAGTAGGTTGCGCTATTGCAAGAGAGTTATCAAAATACCACTTAAAAATCTTATTACTCGAAAAAAGCGACGATGTAAGCAATGGTGCTTCAAAAGCGAATAGCGGTATTATTCATGGAGGATATGCTGCAAAACACGGAACATTAAAAGGAAAATTATGCGTTGAAGGAAATAAATTATATGAAAAATTAAATGACGAATTAAATTTCGGTTATAAAAAAACTGGAGCTTTAGTATTAGGATTTGATGAAAACGATGAAAAAAATATTCAAAAATTATACGAAAATGGATTAAAAAACGGAGTTAATGACATGAAAATTATCTATACAGATGAAATTTTATCTTTAGAACCAAACATAAACGGAAATGCAAAAATCGCCTTATTAGCTGAAGATGTTGGTATAACCTCACCATATGAGTTTACAATAGCATTAGCTGAAAACGCAATAAAAAATGGTGTTGAATTAAAACTGGAAAACGAAGTTCTGGATATATCAGAAAGCACAGATCACTTTTACATAAAAACCTCTAAAGATTCTTATAAAGCAAAATATATTATAAATGCAGCAGGAGTGTATAGCGATAAAATCGCTTATATGGTTGGCATTCTAAATTTTTATATAAAACCTCGAAAAGGTCAATATATACTTTTTCATAAAGGATATGGAAAAATAGTAAATAGAGTTATTTTTCAAACCCCTACAGAAAAAGGAAAAGGAATTCTTGTTACACCAACATATCATGGAAATCTTCTAATTGGGCCAAATGCTGATGAAAATACCGATAAAGACGATACAGGTACAGATATTGAAACATTAAAATATATAATAAAAACCGCAAGAAAATCTGTTCCTGAAATAGATTTACGAAAAGTTTTAACTTCTTTTTCCGGAATAAGGCCTACACCTTCAACTGGAGACTTTATTATAGAAGAAACAAAAGAACGTTTTATAAACGTTGCTGGAATAGAATCACCTGGCTTGACATCCTCACCAGCTATTGCAAAAATGGTGATAAATATATTGAAAAATTCTGGTCTAAAATTATTAAAGAAAAATGATTTTGATCCATATAGACCTCCTATTATAATAAAAAAGAACCTTTCATATAAAGAAGTAAATAATATGCTTAATATTGATTCTCCTGATCAAATAATTTGTAGATGTGAAATGGTAAGCAAAAAAGAAATTATAGATGCATTAACACGGGAAATCCCTATAAAAACTGTCGATGCTGTTAAACGTCGAACAAGAGCAACTATGGGTTTTTGTCAGGGTGAATTTTGTACTCAAAGAATAAAGAAAATAATGGCAGAAGTTCTCAAAATCAACGAAGGCAAAATAGAAAAAAACGATAAAAAATCCGGATTTTTACCTAAAAAGGTAAACCTTAAATTTTTCAAAGAACTTGAAATTTAATAAAAATTTATCTTTATGTTGTATTTATGATATAATTATAATGTTATCAAGATTGAACAGGAGGAATATAAAATGTATGATGAAATAAAAGACACGCCAACTATAATATTAAATGGTTTTTCCAGCGAGGAAATAAATAAAATAATGAAAGCAATAAAAAACACTGAAGGATTACCAAGAATAATCTTTGCAACAACAACAAAGGTAAATGTTAACTGGACAATAGGTGATTTAATCAAAGAATTAAAAAACGAGGATATTGAAGTAAAAAAAGCCTTAAAAAAAGCTATGGAGGATAAAAATAATAAAACATGAAAAACAATGATTTTTATTACGACAATCCAGATTCTTCTGTAAAATTAAAAACTTCAAGAGGATATCCAAAACCTGGTGCAACAGTTGATCCAGGAGGAGTTAATTTTGCTATTTTTTCAAAAAATGGAGAATCTGTAACTTTAGAATTATATCAAAATTTTTATGATGAAAAACCTTCTCACATCTTCATTCTTGATCCACAAAAAAACAAAACAGGAAATACATGGCATATTTATATACATGGAATAAAACATGGTCAATTCTATGGTTGGAGAATTGATGGCATATATGATCCTAAAAATGGAAAACGCTTCAATAAATATAAACTTTTATCTGATCCCTATGCAAAAGCCATTTCAAGTTCATATAACTGGGATGAAGAAAGTGTATACGGATACGATAGAATTTCTCCATTACTCGATCTTTCTTTTTCCACTTTAGATTCTGCTGTAAGTCCTACAAAATCAATTGTTATAGACGATACAAAATATAATTGGGATGATGATATACGCCCAAATATACCCTTTAAAGATTTAATAATATACGAAATGAACGTTAGATTATTTACAATGAATCCAAATTCAAAAGTTAAAAACCCAGGAACATTTAAAGGTATTCTTGAAAAATTAGATCATTTAAAAGAATTGGGAGTTAATGCTATTGAATTAATGCCTGTTTTTGAATTTAATCCAGATTCCATCGCCAGAACCAATCCAATAACTGGTGAAAGATTAAAAGATGTGTGGGGATATAATCCTCTTGCTTTTTTTGCAGTAACTGGAAATTATTCCACAGGAATAAAAATAGGAGAACAGGTTTTTGAATTCAAAGATTTTGTAAAAAAACTTCATAAAGAAGGCTTTGAAATTATTCTTGATGTTGTTTATAATCACACAGGAGAAGGAAATGAACAGGGACCAACTCTTTCATTTCGTGGAATTGATAATGAAATATATTATGTTCTAAATAAAAATAATAAAAGGTATTATGAAAATTATTCCGGTTGTGGAAACACATTAAATTGCAATCATCCAGCTGTAAAAAATCTAATTATAGATAGTTTAAGATATTGGGTTACAGAAATGCATATAGACGGATTTAGATTTGACCTGGCTGCAATATTGGGAAGAGACCAAAACGGCAATTGGATTGGTGATCTCTCATTATTAAAAGATATTGCAGAAGATCCGATTATTTCAGGAACAAAACTTATTGCAGAAGGCTGGGATGCCGCAGGAGGATACTTTTTAGGCGCATTTCCTGAAGGCTGGGCTGAATGGAATGGAAAATTCAGAGATGTAGTAAGAAAATTTGTGCGAGGTGATGAAGGCCAGGTCGGAGAAATAGCCTGTAGAATTGCAGGAAGTGAGGATTTATATGGAAACAAATCCCCTGTAGTAAGTGTTAATTTCATTACATCACATGACGGTTTTACATTATGGGATCTTGTTTCTTATAATGAAAAACACAATGAAGAAAATGGCGAAAATAACAGAGATGGAGCCAACGACAATTATAGTTATAATTATGGTGTAGAAGGCGAAACAGATGATATCAATATCATAAATTTACGAAAAAAGCAAATTAAAAATTTTTTCACCATATTAATGCTCTCTCAGGGAACACCTATGATATATATGGGTGATGAATTCTGTAGAACTCAATACGGAAATAATAATGCCTATTGTCAGGATACAATAAAAAACTGGGTTGATTGGAGTAGAAAAGAAAAATTTAATGATATATATCGATTTCTAAAATTATTAATAACTTTTAGAAAAAAACATCATACACTTAGAAGAGAACATTTCTTCACAGGTAGAGATTATACAGGTGATGGAATTCCAGATATAACATGGCATGGTGTAAAATTATTTAATCCTGACTTTTCATACTTTTCCAGAAGTCTTGCTTTTATGATTAGCGGTTCTGATTATAATGATCCAGATACCCCTGAAGACAATGATATATATGTAGCCATGAATTTTTACACCGATACATTAAACTTTGAACTTCCAAAACTTCAAAATAAACAGTGGTATAGAATAATCGATACAAACCTGAATAGTCCTGATGACTTTTTAGAAATACCGGAAATTTACAACGAACAGTTTTATCCAGTTTCACCAAAAAGCATAATTGTATTAATTTCACAAAAAGATTAATCTGAGTTTTTTCTTTTAAAAATTACCGATACTTTTCACATATAACAAAATCATACCTATTTACATATTCCAATTAAATTTTATTGTCAATTTTTTCGATTTTTGTGGTAAAATATAAGTAAGAATTATATGGGAGTGATATATATTAAAATAGGCTTTTTAAGTACAGGCGATGAACTAATAGAAGGTGATATTACCAATATTACCGTTAAAGAACTATCTCAAAAACTCAATCAGTTAGGATATAATATAACTTACCATATAAATGTTGCAGATAATATTGAAAATATTATAAATGGCCTTAAATTCCTTGTTCAACAAAAAAACAATATCATTATCATTACTGGTGGCTTAGGTTCCACTGAAGACGATTTAACCAGGGAAGCTGTTGCAAAATTTTTAAATAAAGATTTAAAATATGATGAAAAACTCTGTACAACAATTCAGGAAAGATATAAAAAAGCAGGGAAATCTATTAATCCTTTACTAAAAAAACAGGCCTATATAATTGATAATGCAAAAATTTTACCTAATGAATTAGGAAGTGCCCCAGGGCAATTGATTAAAGAAAAAGATATATATTATATAATATTACCAGGTCCTCCAAAAGAAGCTATTAATATATTTAACAATCATCTAATAAACTTTTTTTTACAATTTAAGACAACACCCAGAAATTTTACCAAAATCCAATTTCACGGAATTACCGAATCAAATTTAATGTCTATTCTCGAAAAAGAACTAAAAGATATAAAATATTCTACAAAACTAAATTTATCAATAGGACCTTCTGTTATAATAAAAGAAGATAATGAAACGATTATAAATAAAATTCATAAAAACAAAAAAATTAAGGATTATATTATACCCGAAAATCCTGTTCTACATTTATATAATAAACTAAAAGAATTGAAACAGACTATATCTTTTGCTGAATCATGTACAGGTGGTCTTTTATCCAAAATAATTACCGATATTCCAGGATCATCTATGGTTTTTAAAGGTGCTATTATCGCATATTCAAATGAAATTAAAGAAAATATTCTTGATATAAATTCACTTGAAAAATATGGTGCTGTAAGTAAAGAAACAGTGGAACAAATGGCAAAAAATGTTAGCTCTAAATTTAACACCGATTACGCTATATCAATTAGCGGAATTGCAGGGCCAGGCGGCGGAACGCCAGAAAAGCCAGTAGGTACAGTGTGGTTTGGTTTTTATTCAAAGAATAAAGATCTGATCCTATCTGAAAAACATTTTTTCTCAGGAGATAGAGAAACTATCCGCGAAAAAGCTGTATACTACTCGATAATAAGATTTATTAAAATATTCCTTTAGGAGGTTTTATTATGGGAGATATGGACGTTTATTTAAGCGTATTTATTGATGAAGCGAATGAAAACTTACAACGTCTTAATGACGAATTGTTAGACTTAGAAAACAACCCTGAAGATATGGAAAAAATCAATGAAATCTTTAGAGTTATGCATACCTTTAAAGGTATGGCTGGAACTATGGGCTTTGATAAGATTGCAAAGGTTTCTCATAAAATGGAAAACCTTCTTGACGAAATAAGAAAAGGAAAAACAAAAGTATCTGAAGATTTAATTGATTTACTATTTAAAACATTAGATGCATTAACAGAAAGTATTGCCGACATATCAAATGGCGGTAAAGGTGATCTCTCTTCTCTTGACGAACTTATAAATGCATTAACAGAATATGCAGAAAAAGCAGAAATTGGTGGTGGAGAAAGCCCTGAAACAAAATCAGAAGAAGTTAGTGAAACAACTTCCACTTCTGAGGATTCTGAAGATTCAGAATCAAAATTATCTCATTTAGATGATATTACAAGAGAATCACTTAAACATCTATATGAAAATGCTAAAGAAAAAGGTTTAAAATTCTATCTCATTACTGTTGTATTTGATAAAGATGTTCAGTTAAAATCAGCAAGAGCATTTATGGTATTGCATAAAATTGATGATCTTGGTGGAGAAGTTGTCTATACACATCCTTCATCTCAGGATATTGAAGATGAAAAATTCGATCTTGAAATTCAACTTGGAATTATTGTAAATAAAACAGCTGACGAAATAAGAGAAAGCATAATGCAAATCTCTGAAATTGCCAGCGTTGCCGTAAATGAATTTGAAGACTCCGATTTTGAAAAACAGGTAAAAAGTGAGGATAAAAAAGAAGACAGCAAACAGGCAAAAAATTCAGGTTCTTCTACTCAAAAAACATCTTCAACCACACACGAAAAGAAGAAAATTCAATTACAATCAGTACGTGTTGACATAGAAAAACTTGACCAATTAATGAACTTAATGGCTGAATTGGTTATTTCAAGAAGTAGAATTACTGAAACTTTAAGAAAATACGAAATCAAAGAAGTAGATGAAAGTTTAGCTAATTTAAGCCGAATCACCCTTGATTTACAAAACATTGTTATGAAAATAAGAATGATACCTATTGCATTTGTATTCAACAGATTCCCAAGACTTGTTAGAGACACATCTAAAAAATTAGGAAAAGATGTTGAATTAATTATAGAAGGTGAAGATACAGAATTAGATAGAACAGTTGTTGATGAAATTGGCGATCCATTAGTACACTTAATAAGAAACTCAATAGACCATGGTATAGAACCTGTAGAAGAAAGAATTAAAAAAGGAAAGCCTAAAGTTGGAACTATTAAACTTTCAGCATGGCATGAAGGCGATGGTGTTGTAATAAGCGTTGAAGATGATGGTAGAGGTTTAGACAGAGACCTTATTGCAAACAAAGCCATTGAAAAAGGACTTGTTGACCCTGCAATGGTACCAACAATGAGCGATGAAGAAGTATTCTCATTTATATTCCTTCCAGGATTTTCAACCAAAAAACAGGCCACTGATTTATCAGGTCGTGGCGTTGGAATGGATGTTGTAAAAACAGTAGTAGAATCATTAAATGGTTCTGTTACAATATCATCCAAAAAAGATGTTGGAACAAAAATCACCATAAGATTACCTCTTACATTATCTATTATTCAGGTATTATTAGTTACACTTGACGATTATGTATATGCAATTCCAATTGCAAACATTGATACAACACAAAAAATTACAGATGGAGAAATAAGAATTGTTCAGGGTAACGAAGTATTTGTATTAAGAGGCGAAATAATTCCTCTTATTAGATTAAGAGAATTATTCAAAATGCCTCCAAAAGAAGAAGATTTTGTTGAAAAAATTGTTATTGTAAAAACAGCAAATAGAAAATATGGTGTTGTAGTTGATAATTTACTTGGACAGGATGACATTGTTATAAAATCACTTGGAAAATATCTTAATAGTGTAAAAGAATTCAGTGGTGGCGCTATACTTGGTGACGGTAGAATCGCTTTGATACTCGATATAACCAATTTAAACGAACAATAATGGGGTGATATAATGCAAAAGGAAATACTTTCTTTTGAAGTTGTTAATCAGGAATTTGGAATTGACGTAGATTATGTTGAAATGGTAATAGAAAAAGAAGAAATTACACCTGTTCCTAACTCAAGAGTCTTTATTGAAGGTGTGGTTAATTTAAGGGGGCGTATAGTTCCTGTATTTGACTTAACAAAAATATTAGATTTAGAAGTACCAGAAGATATTGTTTTTGATAGTATTATAATAATGAAACACGAAAAAGAAGAAATTGGTATTTTGGTAAACAAAGTAAATAATGTTATCTCTTTTGATGATGAGGAACTTGATGTTTTACCTGCAAAAAGCGGTAAATTCGTTGGGAAAGTAAATGGTGTTTTAAAAATAAACAATCGACTTATTGTATATTTAAATCTTGAAAAGTTATTTGAATCATTGGAAACAAAATAAAATTTAAACATATTGTGGAGGTGCTTTATAAATGGCTATTAAAGTTTTAATTGTAGATGATGCTGCATTTATGAGAATGTTGTTAAAAGACATCGTTACTAAAGCGGGGATGGAAGTTGTAGGAGAAGCTGCAAATGGTCAGGATGCAGTAACCAAATACATGGAATTAAAACCTGACGTAGTTACAATGGATATTACAATGCCTGTAATGGATGGAATTCAGGCAATAAAAGAAATAAAAAAACAGGACCCTGCTGCAAAAATAATTGTATGTAGTGCTATGGGACAACAGGCAATGGTTATAGAAGCTATACAGGCTGGTGCAAAGGATTTTATTGTTAAACCATTCCAGGCAAATAGGGTTATAGAAGCAATACAAAAAGTTGTTAGGGGGTGATTAAAACGCCCCTTACTTTTTCATCTACTGCAACAACAACTACTAATCTTACCAACTGGACAATCTGGGCTTTTTTATTATTATTCTTTTTTGTTATATTTATATTTCTATTAATATTCATCCAGAAAAAATTGATTAACAAAGGGGTAATCACAACACCAAAGGTTAGGGTTGTTAAAAAATTTTATATTGACCATAATATGACACTTAATATTATAAAAGTGTTGGATGATTATTATTTAGTATTATCCAATCATAATTCTATAGCTTATCTGGATAAAATAGATTATGAAAAACTTTCTGAAATACTAAAAGGAAAAAGAGATTTTCTGGATTCATTTGTTGGAGCATTAAAAAGGGAGAAAAAAGAAAATGAGAAAACTTCTTTCTAAAAAATTCATAATAGCTATATTTTTACTAATTTTTGTAACAGGTATTGCTCAAGAACCAGTTCCTATACCTGAAATAAATATTGATATTGGTGGCGGAACTCCTGGCCCTGACACATTAATTCCAACACTGGAAATTTTGTTATTATTATCAATATTAACTCTTGCTCCATCTTTAATAATGATGTTTACATCATTTATGAGAATTGTAATAGTGCTCTCATTTTTACGAACAGCCATGGGAAGTCGTCAGGCACCACCAAATCAGGTATTAATAGGGATCTCTTTAATACTTACATTTTTAATAATGACACCTGTGTTTAATGACATATATCAAAATGCTGTTATTCCATATACCGAAGAAAAAATTTCATATACAGAATTTTTTGAAAAAACCTGGGAACCAGTAAAAAAATTTATGATCAATGAAATAGTTGCTCACCATAATCAGGATAACATATTTATGTTAGCTTCAAGCGTAAATAAAAAAGTTGAAAATATAAACGATACACCACCTGAAATATTAATCCCCGCATTTACTTTAAGTGAACTGGAAATCTCCTTTAAAATGGGGGTTTTAATTTATATACCTTTCATAATAGTTGATATGGTAGTTGCAAGTATTCTTTTATCCATGGGTATGATGATGATACCTCCAATAATGATATCAATGCCATTTAAACTATTACTATTTATACTTGTAAATGGATGGGACTTATTAATTGGCGGATTAATAAGAAGCTTCCAGACATCAGGAGGTCTATAATCTTGACTATAGAAGTTTTTATTGACATTTTCAGAGATGGTATATCTGTTTTTTTAACAGTTATAACTCCAATATTATTGGTTAGTCTTGCTGTAGGGTTAATTATAAGTATATTTCAAACAATAACCTCTATAAATGAGCAAACTCTGACATTTGCTCCTAAAATTATTATTACTTTCTTAGTTGTTGGCCTCTTATTTGGATGGATCGCTCAAAAAATCATGGATTTTACATTTAGAATATTAACAACATACTTTGGGATGATTTAAAATGGATGTGGTAACCTTTTTAGAAACCCGTTTCTGGGTATGGGCTATAATATTTTTTAGAATTGCCGGAATGACAATTTCGGCTCCAGTTATAGGATCAAGAACTATACCAGCAAAGTTAAAGGTTTTCTCAGCTTTATTTCTATCCTGGATTACATTACCTTTAGTAAATGAAACAATTACAGATTTACCTGTATTCTATCTAATAACAATATTATTAATCAATATGTTACTGGGAATATTAATAGGATTAATTTCATATATTCCCATTGCGGCTTTGCAATTCGCCGGTCAATTTTTTGCATTTCAAATGGGATTTGCAATGGCTGGTATATTTGATCCAATAAGTGGAGAAGAATCTCCTATTATAGGGCAATTATCTTTTTTAATTGGAATATTTGCCTTCTTATCATTTAAAATGCATATTGTATTATTCCAGACAATAATAAATTCCTTTTCAAATATCCCTTTAGTTTTTTCTATAAATACACATTTTTTCCCTGAAATAATATCCATGTTTGGAAAAGTTTTTGAAATTGGATTACAACTATCAATTCCAATGAGTGCATTTATGTTATTTGTAAATTTAAGTCTTGGAATAGTTTCAAGAATGATTCCACAGGTAAATGTATTTATAGTTGGAATTCCTTTAAATATAATTGTAGGAACAATTCTATTAATAACAATAATAGACGTATGGGTTGAAATATTCAATAATAACATGGTGGAGATAGTAAAATGGATAAACTCCTTAATGAATATGATTTTGAAATAAATCTTCAATTATTCGCTGATCCAAGTAAAACAGAAGAGCCTACACCAAGGCGATTACAGGAAGCTCGAAAAGAAGGGAACGTCCCTGTTTCGAGGGAATTGCTTACTGCTTTTTCATTTTTAGCTGTGGCAAGCGTATTTTTTGTAATGTCGAAATCACTATATATTGGACTAAAAGCAGCTTTTCAAAGATATTTAACTCTTGATACATCATTTTTGGATGAAAATGCTTTACTTACATTAATACTTCAACAAAAAGATCTATTTTTCAAAGTTTCCACATTCCTTTTTTCTGCTGCATTAACAAGTTTGATACTCGGTATGTTGCAGACAAAATTTTTAATTGCACCTGGTGCTTTAAAATTCGATATTAACAAATTAAACCCTATTAGCGGTTTTAAACGTATTTTCTCAATGAAAACTTTATTTGAACTTTTAAAGTCTATAGTAAAGATCTCATTAGTTGCTTACGTTTCCTATAGCATTATTAAAAGTAAATGGAATGTATTAATAGGATTACCCTTTTCAGATACAACCACTGCATTAAATACACTGGTTTCCATTATACTTGAAGTATTTTTTAAACTGGGATTTCTAATGTTAATACTTGGTGGATTTGACTACTGGTACCAAAAAAGAGATTACATAAAAAATTTAAGAATGACAAAACAGGAAGTAAAAGAAGAAATGAAAGACGTCGAAGGTGATCCTTTAATCAAAGGACAGCGTATGAGAATGTTAAGACAGATTATCAACGAAAACATGATGAAAGAAGTTCCAAAAGCCACTGTAGTTGTTACAAATCCTACTCATTACGCAGTTGCATTAAAATATGATGAAGAAACTCATTCAGCTCCAGTTGTAGTTGCAAAAGGTGTTGATGAAATTGCGTTTAGAATAAAAGATATAGCTATAAAAAGTAAAGTACCTATTATCAGGAATCCTCCTGTAGCAAGACAATTATATGCAACTGTGGAGATAGGTGATGAAATCCCTGAAGAAATGTACGCAATTGTAGCAAAAATACTAACTGCTGTTCTAAAAAATGTTTAGAAGGTGAAATAAATTGGGTAATTTCCTTAAAAATATAGATTTAGCTGTTCCATTATTAATAGTTGGAATTGTTATATTAATGGTTATTCCTATACCAGCATTTATGCTGGACTTTTTGCAAATGGCTAATATCACCTTAGCCATTATCCTGTTATTAGTTACAATGTACATTAAAAATCCTCTTGAAATATCTGCTTTTCCAACTTTATTGCTTATAACAACATTATTCAGATTATCTCTAAATGTTACCTCAACAAGATTAATTCTTCTTCAAGGAAAAAATTTCGAAGGTAAAGTTATAAGAGCTTTTGGTGATTTTGTTGTTGGAGGTAATTATGTTGTTGGTATTGTTATATTCCTTATACTCGTAGTAATTCAATTTGTTGTTATTACACGTGGTGCAGAAAGAATTGCAGAAGTAGCAGCAAGATTTACACTTGATGCTATGCCTGGTAAACAAATGAGTATAGATGCTGATTTAAGCGCTGGAATCATTACCGAAGAAGAAGCAAAGCAAAAAAGGGAAGATATAAGACGTGAAGCAGATTTCTACGGTGCAATGGATGGTGCTTCAAAATTCGTTAGAGGTGATGCAGTAGCTGGCATTATTATAACCATAATAAATATCCTCGGTGGTTTAACAATAGGTGTTTTACAACAGGGATTGAGCATGGGAGAAGCCGCACAATTATATACCTTATTCACCGTAGGTGACGGACTCGTTGCACAAATTCCTGCTTTATTAATCTCTACAGCAACAGGTATAGTAGTTTCAAGAGCGGCTTCAAAAGAAAATCTTGGAAAAGATTTAATGAGAGAATTGTCTTCAGAAAAACGCGTATTATATTTAACCGGTGGAGTTATTCTGTTATTAGGAATTGCAACACCTTTACCTGTTGCGCCTTCATTAATACTTGGCGGAGGTATTTTATTACTTGCTTATTTAACAACCAAAGGCTATATCAAACAACCGGTTACCGCTGGTGGTCCATCTGGAGAAACATTTGAAAGCAGTGGTGCTACACCTTCTGGCGGAGAACCGGGTGGTGGAACATCTGGCGGTAGCGGTGGTGGCCCAAAACCATCAGGACCACCTTTAACTTCACCAGAAGAAGTGTCCGAAATAATACAAAGCGACGTGCTTGAAATAGATATTGGATATGGATTAATACCTTTGGCCGATCCATCTCAGGGTGGAGATCTATTAGAAAGAATAACAATGGTGAGAAAACAAATCGCTTACGAACTTGGTATTGTAATAAGCCCTATTAGGGTTAGAGATAGTGTATTATTAAGTGCAAATGAATATGTAATAAAACTAAAAGGCGTTGAAGTAGGAAGGTTTGAATTATTCCCTGACAAGCTTTTAGCGATAAATTCTGGTATGGCCACTGAAGAAATAGCAGGAATTCATACTAAAGAACCATCATTTAATCTCGATGCTTACTGGATAGATGAAGAACAAAAAGAAGATGCTGTTAATGCAGGTTATACCGTTGTTGATTCACCAAGTGTATTTGCAACTCATTTATCAGAAATAATCAAGAAATATGCACACGAAATTCTTGGAAACAAAGAAACAGAAATGCTCATTGAAGGTCTAAGAATAAAAGAACCTTCTCTTGTTGAAGAGCTTACACCTCTTGTATTTAAAACATTTGAAATTAGAAATGTATTAAAAGAATTACTATATGAAAGAATTTCAATAAGAAATCTTCCTATTATATTTGAAAAACTTACAGAACTTGGAAACAATGAAATAAAAGATTTAGTCTCTTTAGTTGAAGGTGTAAGAAGTGCATTAGGAAGACAGATTTGTGAAAACTTAAAATCTGGAGATGGTGTTTTACACGTATTAGTTCTCGATAAAAACCTTGAAAACAATCTAAACAATTATACAATTGAATATGGTGGAAACTATACATTGGCTCTATCTCCACAAATGTCAAATAATTTATTAAACAATATAAGTCAGCAATTAGAATCACAGATTATGCAGGGATATAATCCTGTAATATTATGTAGTTCTCCTTTAAGATTCTATTTTGCGCGATGGCTTTTGCCTAATATACCAAATGTTAGCGTTATATCATATAACGAAATCATCCAGGAAATTCCTATTTCCGCTGATGGTAATATAACAGCGTAGAGGTGGTTAAATGAAAGTAAAAAAATATGTAGTATCAACAATTACAGAAGCTATGGAAAAAATACGCCAGGAACTTGGCGATAATGCTTATATACTTGACACAAAAAGAATTAGTAAAGGCGGATTTCTGGGAATAGGAGGAAAAAAATATTTAGAAGTAACCGCTGTTCTCGACGATGAAGATGAACCACAAAATATAATAAAAACCATGAAAAAACCTGATCTACCAGGAATTGGTGGAAATACAAAAGGAAAAGTAAAAGAAATAAATGAACTGGTAGAAAGAAATAAACGATTAGAACAGCGTATAAACAAAATGAAAAAAATGGACTCAATTGATGAAATATTAACTCCTGGAAAAGACAAATTTGTTAAATCAGCGCAAAATGAAATATTAAAATTAATAGAAGAACAAAGAGAAGTATCAAGACTTATAGATGAAGATGCCGATAGATTTTATTCACAAAAAGGAATGGAACATGAAGAACCATTTGAACCTTTAAACTATAAAAAAATAACCTATTCAAACATTCCTAACCCTCAATTAAATCAACGCAATCTTAATCAAAATCCATTACAGCAAAACAGGAAACAACACATATCTCATTCCAAAACCACTTCTTCTGGTTCAACAAAAAATGAATTAGATGAAATAAAAACATTAATTGAAAAACTCTCAAAACGAGTTATCTTAAATGGTGCAAATCCTTTGATTTCCGAATTGGTTGAAACCTTAAAACATCAGGATCTATCTGATGACTTAATAGAAGACATAATTAATAACATCCCAAATGATTTAAACAAAGACAACTGGAAATTCAATCAAAAATTTAAAAATCAACTTTTCAATATATTTAAAAACAATTTCAATTTAGATATTCCAGATCTCACTGGCACAATAATGTTCATTGGACCAACAGGAGTGGGGAAAACCACTACTTTAGCTAAAATTGCTGCTTTAAATAAATTGCACAGCAATAAAAGTGTTGCAATTGCCACTATAGACCTATATAGAATCGCTGCAACAGAACAACTAAAAACATACGCAGAAATAATGGATATCCCTGCTTCTGTATGTTATACACCAACTGAATTAAAAGCTACTGTAGAAACCCTTAAAAACAATAATTTAATATTAATTGATACTGCTGGAAGAAGCCATAAAGATGACATGCAAATTGGCGAATTAAAAATGTATATAGACTCAATAAAACCGCAATACATATTCCTTGTAATCTCTGCTAACATGCGATTAAAAGATATGATTGACGTATACAATAAATTCTCTGTATGCAATCCAACTCATCTTATTATTTCAAAATTAGATGAAACATCTTCATATGGGCAAATACCCTCTATATTAAACGCATCAAAATTACCTTTAATATATATTACAACAGGTCAAACAGTTCCAAATGATATTGAAATTCCAAACGTAAATAAAATATTCTCCCTCTTCTACGAGGAGTTGATATCATGAGCGTAATAAAAGATCAGGCAGAAAACTTAAGAAAAACCTTTTCCAAAAACAAAACAAAAATAGTTCTTGTAACCGGTGGAAAAGGTGGAGTTGGAAAATCAATAGTTGCTGTTAATACCGCAGTAAATCTTGCCAAACTAAACAAAAAAGTTTTAATATTTGATACAGATGCTGGCTTTGCAAATGCATCCATACTTTTAGGAGTTACTCCAGCTGTTAGTATAAAAGACTACTTTGACAAAAAATTAACCCTTGAAGAATGTATAATAAAAACTCCCTATGGCATTAAACTATTAAGCACAGGTATGGACATAAAAGACTGGCTTTCATTCCAGAAAAATTTTACCAGAAAAGCCATAGAAGAATTTTTTCAAATTGCAAAAGAACATGATTATGTTATAATTGATGTAAGTGCTGGTTATAATGAAAACTTAAAACCATTTTACATAGCTGCAGACAATATACTATTAGTTACAACCCCTGAACCAACCGCAATTGTAAACGCATATACAGTTATAAAAGCTTTATCTCTTTTAGAAGTAGATGGTATAATTGATGTGGTAATAAACATGATCAGAAAAAAATCTGAAGCAAATACAGCAGAACAGGTTCTAAGAAAAACCATAAAAGAATATTTATATACTGACATAAGAAATGTATTTTATATAAATTTCGATCATGTAGTTCACGACAGTGTAAAATCACAGGTACCAATTTCAAGTTTTAAACCTTCCTCAAACGTTGCAAATGATCTATTCTCAATAGCTGAAAAACTTGAAAACATGAGTGATACTGAACCCTCTAAAAGTAATGATAATCTATTAAAAAAATTATTGTTACTATTTGGATTTTACAACAGGTGAAAAAAATGAATAAAAAAAACTTTATAAAAAGAATATTCCTTGTTTTTTTTCCGGGAAATGGTATAAGAATCTTTCATAAAGACAACATCCTAAAAGCAAAAATAAAATCCTTCAAGGGAAAGGAAATAACACTTATTTCTCCGAAATTTGAAGATATGAAACTCGGAGATGAAGTAATGCTCGAATCATTATTTGAAGGGGCATACTATCAGGCGGATTTTCAAATAAGTGACATACGAGATTTTAGTGAAACTGAAAACCTTATTATTCTAAATCTAAAAAGTAATTTTAGAATAAAAACCAAGCGTTCAATGGAAAGACATTATGTTTCAATACCAATACTAATAGAAGACAAATACAACGGCGTAATATGGGATTTTAATGAAATGTTTTTGGGCATAGTAACCTTAAATGAATACATATACGAAATTCAAAAAAACGTAAGCGTTAAATTATCCATACCTGATTTCAATATAACCTTTCACGGAACAATAATAAAAATAAGACAGGAATTCTTTAATCTAAGTAAATTTATCTTTGAAATAAAAATTATGCAGGATCCTACAGGACTATTTGGTCAATATTTAAATCAAATTATAGGAGAAAATGTATTTCATAATAAAGAAATAGAAGAAGAGGAAAATAGCGGAGGTGCTGAACAATGAATGAAGAAAACTTAGAATTTTTTATGTCTGCTTTTAGAGAAATTACAAATATTGGAATGGGAAATGCCGTTAGTTCACTCTCAATGATGTTAAATAAAAAGGTTGATATATCGGTCCCTAATCTTGAAGTTATAAAATTATCGGACATATTCTTAAACATGGAAGATCCAGACGAGATCTATGCATGTTCATATGTAAAAATGGAGGGTGAATTAAACTCATCACTGGTATTTTTAATTGAAAAAGACTCTGTAAAACGTCTTATAAAAGAAAGTGTTGGAATGGAAATTCCTGATATTACGGATCTCGACGAATTATCCACCTCAATGATTGGTGAATTGGGAAATATTATGTTTGGTTCATATACCAGTGCTATATCACAATTTTTACAACTTAATCTTCAGGTTACCCCTCCACAGGTTGCAGTTGACACATTTGCTGCTCTCATTGCAGAATCAATAGTAATGAGTATTACATTTGAAGATGAAGTTATACTTACAGAAACAGAAATACAGGTTGAAGATTGGGAAAATATTATTAAAGGAAAAATCGTATTCTTAATGAATGAAGAAAACAGAAACAAATTGTTTGAATTCGTAAAAAAGATTTTCTATGGAGGTTAATCATATGAAAAAAATAATCGGAATTGGAGAATATAAAGCCTCAAAAACACCTGATGTTCTTGTAACTTTAGGATTAGGTTCATGTGTGGGGGTTTGTATTTGGGATAAAACCACAAAAGTTGGTGGATTAATTCATGTTATGCTGCCTCAATCAAATTCTCCAAATGCACCTAAACCTGGAAAATATGCCGACTTAGGTATCCCACTATTATTAGAAGATATAAAAAAACTCGGCGCAAAAGGGAGTCTAACAGCAAAAATATTTGGTGGTTCTGCAATGTTCAAAGGCTCTTCAATGGACATTGGAAGCAAAAATGTTGCAGCTGTAAAAGAACATCTAAAGAAAAATGGCATTAGAATAATTGCAGAAGACACAGGCGGAAACAGAGCAAGAAGTATAGAATTTAACCTTGAAACTGGAGAAGTACTCGTTAAAAAGGTAGGTGGCGGTGAAAAAGTTGAAATTTTCAAATACTGAACTTATATTTTATACTTCTTTATTTTTCATATTCCTATTTATAAACCTTTTTATCTCAAAAAACTTTTTCATAACCTCTGTTTTACGCTCAATAATAAGCACTGCTGTCATAATAATACTCAACACCATAGTGAAGGTAGTGATTAATAAATCATGAAAAATCTCAACAGAGAAGATATAATAAAAAATTTTCTTCCTAAAATAAAATATATAGCATTAAACCTATTATCAACCCTTCCCAAAAATGTAGAACTTGATGATTTAATACAGGAAGGGATTATTGGTTTGCTTCAATCACTTGACAAATACAATCCAAATAAAGGAGTAACCTTCTATTCATTTGCAGTAAAAAGAATTAGAGGGGCTATGTTAGACTATCTAAGAAAAATAGATTGGCTTCCAAAAGATTTAAGACATAAAATAAAAAAACTCGAAGAAATTTTAGCAGAACAAAATATAGACGATTATATTAGTGATGAAGAACTGGCAGAACAACTTGAAATCTCTGTAAAAGACGTAAAAAAATTAAAAGCGGAATTACACAGAAGTCAGATTTTAAGTCTCGATTCATACTTAATAGGAAACAATGAACTAAATGTAGAATCAGATAATGAAGAAAACGACCCGGAAATTCTTGCGTATAAAGATATGTTAAAACAAGAACTAAAAAAAGCTATTTTAAGTCTAAACGAAAAAGAACAACTAATACTATCATTATACTATGAAAAAGAACTAACCTTTAAAGAAATTGGAAAAATTCTTGAAATATCTGAATCCAGGGTCTCACAAATTCATTCGGCAATAATCGCAAAATTAAAGAAAAAATTAGGTGGTGATTAAAATGCCACAGCCAATCAATTTAGGTATATCCTATATTGCAAATGTAGATGTTTCTAACAACATACAACATCTAAATAGTGCATTGGTTGCAGCAAAAAGTACAGATCTTGAAGAACAGGTAAGAAAAAATGAAGAAGCTCAATCACAGGTTAACACAGCCAACGAATATGCTCAAAGTAAAGAAATAAAAGACCAGAACAAAAACAACTTCCATCAGGAATCACAAAAAAGAGAAAAAAACAAAAAAGGAAACTCTTCAAATGAAGAGCATCATATAGTAGTTGATGAATATCGTGGTCATACCCTTGATATTAGAATTTAAACGGACTTTAAGTCCGTAATTTTTTTGTATATGGGGTGATAAAAATAAACAACAACGAACTCTTAAACATAATAAAAAAATCAAAAAAACAGACAAAAATCATAATATTTCCAGAAACATGGAACCTGGAAAATTTCCTATTTGATAAAAATATATCTATCTATCCAGATTATGATGTATTTCCATTTGAATCAATAAAACCCTCTAAAAAAATCCTATCAAGAAGAATTCAAACATTATATAATCTATTAAAAAATAAAGATATAATCATATTAACCACATTACATTCTTTAAGTAGATACACCATACCTTATTCTATACTGAAAAAAAATATATTTTCATTTAACATAGATTCAACCTTCAACATAAATCCATTCTATTATGGCTATGAAAAAAAATGGAATGTATATGAATATGGCGAATATTCCAAAAAAGGTTTTGTATTGGACATGTACATTCCAATATATGAAAATCCAATAAGAATAGAACTATTTGATGATGAAATTGTAAGAATAAATTATTTCGATATAAACACTCAAAAAAGTATAGAATCATTAACCTCATTCACATTTATACCTGGTTCAGAAATATTAATGAAATATCAGGAAAATGCAGAAAAAATACTTTCAAAATATCCAAACACAAATAATACATTAGAAATAATAGATACAATACCAGCAATATATTATGAAAAAAAAGAAACATTATTAGATTATATAGACATAAAAAACAGTGAAATATTCATAATAAATGAAAAAGAAAGTATATCCTCATCATTTACCCGAGAAAGAGAAAACCTTGAATTCATTTATTCTGATAATCTAAAAAAATTGTACAAAAATTATTCTGGAGATTCTCTTGAAAATTTTATCTCAAAAATAAATTATAAAAACATAGAAATAAATAAACAAAATTTCATAATAAAAAAAATATCCTCAAAAAAGAAAAGTAAAGAAATTCCATTATTAGAATGGGAAGACTTAGAAATTGGAGATTTAATAGTTCATGAAAACTATGGAATAGGTATATATAAAGGATTAAAAAAAATAGAAACTCAATACGGAAAAAAAGAACTAATAATGCTTGAATATGCCAACAATGCAAAAGTATATCTTCCAATAGAAAGAATAGATAAAATTTCAAAATACGTTGGAGATAAAGACATAGTAAAACTTGATAAAATCGGCTCATCATCATGGGAAAGACGAAAAAAGAAAGTAGAAGAAAATATACGTTCAAAAATCCAAGAACTAATAAAACTATATGCTTTAAGAGAACATACAACAGGTATATCATTACAGGGTGATGAAGAAATAGAAGAAAAATTCAAAAAAACATTCCCATACATAGAAACAGCAGATCAGGAAAAAGCTATTGAAGAAGTATTAAACGATTTAGCTTCAACAAAACCAATGGACCGTCTAATTGCTGGAGATGCTGGATTTGGAAAAACAGAAGTTGCATTAAGAGCTGTAGTAAGAACTGTAAGTTCTGGATATCAGGCAGCAATACTCGTTCCAACAACAATACTTGCTCAACAATACTATGATAATGTAAAATATAGATTTGATGAAATTGGAATAACAGTAGAATTAATCGACAGATTCAAAACTCAAAAAGAAAAAAACATAATAACAGAAAAAATAAACTCCGGAAAATTAGATGTAATAATAGGTACTCATGCACTATTAAACAAAAATATAAAATTCAAAAAACTTGGATTACTTGTCATAGATGAAGAACAACGATTTGGAGTATTCCAAAAAGAAAAAATAAAAGAATTATCTCATGGAATAAACGTATTAACAATGAGTGCAACCCCAATTCCAAGAACATTATACTTCTCAATCTCCGGTTTAAGAGATATGTCTGTAATATCCACACCGCCAATTGGACGATTACCAGTAGAAACCTTTGTATCAAAATACTCAAAAAAAATAATTAGAACAGCTATATTAAGGGAAAAATCAAGAGGCGGTCAGGTATTATATATTCATAATAGAGTTAATGATATTGAAGATGTAGAAAAAGAATTATCAGAATTAATTCCCGAAGTTTCTGTAGTATCAGCACATGGTCAAATGCAAAAACGTTATCTTTCAAAAATAATAAAAATGTATTATAATGGCGAAATAGACGTATTAATTGCAACAACAATAATAGAAAATGGAATAGACATACCAAACGCGAACACATTAATAGTTGACGATGCGGAGCGGTACGGAATATCCCAATTATACCAATTACGAGGAAGGGTAGGTCGTTCCTCAAAACGTGCATTTGCATATTTCCTTTACAAAAACAAATTAAAACCAGAAACAGAAAAAAGATTAGAAGCAATAAAAAAAATAGTAGGTCCTGGAAGCGGTTTAAAACTTGCATTACAGGATTTAGAAATAAGAGGATTTGGAGATTTACTTGGAATAGAACAAAAAGGACATATAAACAACATTGGTTTAAACATGTACAAAGAAATTCTAAATAAAGCCATAATAGAAATATATTCAAAAGAGAAAATAATAAACAAAGAAAATATCAAAGAAAAAATAGACCTTGACATAAAAGGGATAACCATGCCCATTACAATTCCAGAAAATTATATAGAAAACCCAATAGAAAGAATGAGAATCTACAGAACAATTGCAAATGAAACAAAAATAGAAAACTTTGAAAAAATAAAAGAAGAAATAGAAGATAAATTTGGAAAAATACCTGAAGAACTTAACAATCTAATAAAATATAGTATATTAAGAATAAACGCATATAAAAAAGGCGCAAAAGAAATAGAAATATATGACAATACAGCTATAATAAAATACTCAAAATATTTAGATATAGATATATTAAAACTCAAAAAATACTCACACCACTTCAATCATTTTGAAAACAAAAAAGAATTAGTAATATATACAAAAAATCCAGAAGAATCGTTATTTAAAATATTTGAATAACATAAACAAAAACCCCCAGTCTATGAGACTGGGGGAAAAATAAAAAGAGGGGCGCTACCTACTCT
>NZ_LBEZ01000012.1:0-66323 GCF_013363245.1 Marinitoga sp. 1135
TGTCCTGTTATTCCGGTTATTATTGCTGTTTTCATTAAATTAACTCCTTTCTTGAACATATTTTAGCAGCTTTAGTATTTCTTTCTTTTCATTTTCTATTATTTTTTCTATCTTTTTTAAATTTTTATTTTTTTCTTTATTTTTTTCAATACATCTTTTTATTGCATATTCTAAACTTTCTTTATTTCCCTCATCATAAAAACTTATGAAATCTTTATACGGAGAATTTAAAGCAGCTTCCATTTTTGTCGAAACAATACATTTTCCTAATGATGCATAATATGTAATTTTTGAAGGAAATGAGACTTTAGAAAATTTTGATTTCGCAGGTTGAGGATTTACGCAAATATCAACATTTTCTATTATAAATTTTTTATACTCAGAATCTTTTAAAATTCCCAAATATTTTATATTTTTATTTTTTTGTGTAATTCTAATTAATTTATCTTTTAAAGGTCCATCACCTGTTATGCATAATTTATAATTTTCATTTTCTTTTATTAATTCATTAAATATTCTAATAAAATTAAATAAACCTCGTTCCTCGTCGATTCTTCCAGAATATAATAAAATATTATTATTACTCTTTTTCTTTTTTAAACTACTTATATTATTAAGAATAAATGGATAACCATAACTTAACACTACAGGAGAATTATTATTTATTTCTTTTATAATGTCTTTTATTTTTGTAGAACATGTAATAAACCCTTCAGCTTCTTTTATTCCTAAAATTTCTAAAAACTTAAAAAGCTTAAATTTTCTGCTAAAAAAACTATAAATTTCTTCAAATTCGATTATTAATTTAAATTTTTTTATTTTCTTCGCTAATAATATAGACACTGCCATTTCTGGTCTAAAATTATATGTGATTATAATATCTTCTTTTTTTACTTCCAATAATAGAAATAACAAAAAATTAAGAGATGAAAAAAAATAATTAAATGGAAATAAACTAAAAAAATTTCCTATGTATATACTATTTTTATATTTTTTCTTAACAAAAAAAAAACTTTTTCTTTTATTATTTAAAATATAAACTGTTTTTATTTTCTTTATATTTTTTAATATATTTAATAAATACTTTACTCTTTTTTCTCCGGCTAGTGAGGTTTGCAAATTTTTTTCAAACTTTACTTCATTACTTAAAATTACATTAGAAACGTAATATAACAAAATTAACACCTCGCCCCTTATTAATTTAACCTTAAATTCGATTTTAATAGTTCATACATTTATTTATTATTATTATTATTATTAAATTTTGACTTTTGTAAATTAAAACTTCGATTTTTATAAATATAAAACCCCAAAATATATCCTATAAAAGGATTTGCTATAGGTATTTGATTTATTAAAATAATATTGAGAAGTACAAATCCAAAAAAATCTTTATTAATATGAATATTTTTTATTAAATTTTTATTAATAATATAGATTAATGGAAATGAAAAAATACCTAAAGTAAACATCATCATTCCATATGCAGACATAATTCTAGTTGTTTTTATATTAAAAACAATATTTGTTGTATTTAAATATTTTGATATATTATTAATAAATAATTTCCATTCACCATATCGATGCGGAAAAAAGAAATTATAATAACTCCCTTGTAAAGAATAGATAATATGACCTATTCTATCACTAGCACTTTCATCCATAATTAATAATTTTACTGGATCTTTTTTTAATTTTATCAAAACATCAACTAATCTTATATTATTAAAATTACTTAAAAAATCTTCATTTACGAATAAAAATAATATAAGAATAATCAATATTAAAAGAGGAATTTCATAAATCTTCTTCTTTAAAAATATATCCATAAATTTATAAATTACCAAAAAAGCTATAAATATTAAGAAAGATATAGCAGATTTTGCCATAAATAATATTTGTATTATTTCTAAAATATACATTACATATTTCATCTTTTTCTGCTTTATAAATTCATGTGTAAAATATATAAATATTAACATATTCAATCCATAATAACTTGGCTCTGGAGCAAAGCTAGTTACACCACGTTCTATTGAAGTAGAAACTCTACTTGTAAAAAGCCATATATGTTTCCCAAAAAACATTTGAATGATTCCACCAATAAACCATATAAAATTTGAATATATAAATAATTTTGAAGGAAATTTATAACCTTTTTTAAAAATCAAATATGATGTAACAGCTCCCATAAAAATTGATATATATCCAAAAACATTCTTTAACCCATAAAAATAATCATATGAAAAAAATAACCATTCTATACTTATAATCACAACTAATAAAAGGATATAAAAATCTTTTGGTATTCTTGTGTAAAAAACATAAAAATTTATTAAAATAAAAATCATAGAAAATATTAAATTATATGGTTGTAAATCAAATAATCTAATTTTTATAAATGTAAAGTACGGAAAAAACAGAGTAAAATAATATAAATAAATAATTTTTTTTTCCATAATTCCTCCATATGTATATAATTCAAACATGAAATACATTGATTTAAAATACTGTAAAATTCATGTAACCCTTCAAATTAAAAGCTACTTTTTACATTTCATGTTATTTCAATATTTATTGAATTTGAAATTTTTAATTTTATCCATATTATTTTTAAAACTTTATTACTTCATATAATAAATTATTATTATTATTATTATTATTATTATTATTATTATTATTATCTAATTCTCTATATTTTATTTTTTTGATTAAAACTGATTTCATAAGAGTGTATAATGAACTTTTATCAAATGGATCAAAAAAATATGCATTTGGATAACCATCTAAAATTTCATGTGAAAACGGCATATCCGAAGCTAATATTATCGTTTTATGTAATTTTGCTTCTAACAAAGGTAACCCAAAAGTTTCTATATAAGAAGGAAATAATAAAACTGACTTTGTATATAAATCAAAAACTTTCTCTCTTGAAATATTTCCAATGAATTTTATAGGAAGATTATATTTATTTACTTCATCTACTAATTTTAATATATGCTTATTTTCATTTCCTTTTAAAGTAAATAATATTTTAAACTTATCAAAACCATCATACTTAAGTTTTTTTACAGCTTCAATAATAATTTGATGATTTTTGTATTGGATTCCACTTGCTGGATAAAAAAAAGTGCTTAATCCTTTATCTGTTGGAACAAAATTTTCATCTATCTTAATATTTATTTTTGGTGGAATAACTACAATTTTTTCAGAATCTATTCCTGTTTTTTTTATACAAGCTTTTCTAAACCATTCTGTTTGTACGATTACTTTATCAGCTTTTTTTATAGATCTAAAAATTTGCCTACTAATTATATTTTGATAAATCCAAAATAATCTATTTTCTTTAAAAGAAAATCTATATTCAGAAAAAGGAAGTGATTGATGTACATATACTATTTGAGATATATTAGAACATGGAATTATCATGTTTTGTAAAGAAAAAACTTTATCTATATTATATTCTTTTATTAACTTAGGAGCAATAAAATTATCAAAATATAACCTATGAAACCAACTTTTTTTTACCCATGGAAATCTTAAAATTTTGATATTTTCTGTTTCTTCAAAGGTTGGAGTACTAACAACAAAATACCATTTTATATCTTTACTGTTATTTTTACGAATTTCATTATAAAAATCTGTCAATATTGATAAAGCACCACCACTTGAAGCCGGAACATCAAAAACCATTATTCTCATAATTCATATCCTTTCTCCATGTAACAATATTTATAATTTTTGTATAACTCTGAATAATTTTAACAACTTTCACTGAAACATTATCATCAAAATAATCGTTTGCTCTAATTGTTTTTTCATTATTTTCCCACATTGAACGTGTTAATTCAACTGCTTGAACTATATCTTTTTCTGTGATTCCACCAATAACAATTGTTCCTTTATCTAAAACTTCCGGTCTTTCTGTTGATGTTCTTATTAATACCGCTGGAAATTCCAATATAGCTGATTCTTCCGATAATGTTCCGCTATCAGATAAAACACAAAAAGCATTTTTTTGTAATTTATTATAATCAAAAAAACCGAAAGGTTTTAATTGTCTAATTAAAGGATGAAATTTAAAGTTTCTTTCTTCTATTCTTTTCCAGCTTCTTGGATGAGTGGAATAAATGATTGGTAATTGATATTTTTCGGCAATATTATTAAGAGCATTCATTAATGAAAAGAAGTTTTTTTCATTATCAATATTTTCTTCTCTATGTGCTGAAACTAAAATATATTTTTCTTTTTCTAATCCTAATTTTTCCAATACTTTACTATTTTCTATTTTGTCCATATTTTTATAGAGAACTTCTGTCATTGGTGAACCTGTAACAAATATATGTTCTTTTCTAAAACCTTCTGATAATAAATATCTTCTGCTATGTTCTGTATATGGTAAGTTAATGTCTGCTATATGATCAACTATTTTCCTATTAATTTCTTCAGGAACGTTCTGATCAAAACACCTATTACCAGCTTCCATATGAAAAATTGGTATTTTTAATCTTTTTGCAGATATTGCTGAAAGTGCTGAATTTGTATCTCCCAATATTAATAATGCATCTGGTTTTTCTTTTAATAATACTTTATATGATTTAGCTATAATATTTCCAATAGTTTCACCTAAATGTTCTCCAACAGAATTTAAATAGTAATCTGGTTCTCTAAGTCCTAAATCTTCAAAAAATATTTGGTTTAATGTATAATCCCAATTCTGTCCTGTATGAACCAAGATATGATTAAAGTATTTATCGCATGCTTTTATAACTTCTGATAATCTAATTATTTCAGGTCTTGTTCCCACTATTGTCATAACTTTTAATTTTTCCATTTTAAACCTCCAAATAATATGTATCAGGATTTTCTGGATCAAATGGTTCATTTGCCCACATTATTGTTACCATATCTGTGTCTCCAAGATTTTCTATATTATGTGTATATCCTGGAGGTATATCAATTACTTCTAATTTATCTCCACTCACATAATATTCTATTACTTCATCAGAATCTATTTTTCTAAATCTTATTACACCTTTTCCACTTACAACTAAAAATTTTTCATTTTTAGTATGATGCCAGTGATTTCCTTTAACTATTCCGGGTTTAGAAATATTTACAGAAACCTGACCTCTATCTATTGTTTTGATAAATTCTGTAAACGATCCTCTATTATCAATATTCATTTTAAGTTCATAACTAAATTGATCTTCCGGTAAAAAACTTAAATACGTACTATATAGTTTTTTTATAAAAGAATCTGACATATCAGGGATAGTTTTATCTTCTCTACTTTTTTTGAAAGAATAAATTAATTCAACTATTTCTCCTAATTTCTTTTTATGTTCAACAGGAACCTTACAAAAATTCCCTTTTCTATTTTCAGTGTTATTTAAAGCCCTTATAAACTCATTAACAACATCATCTATATATACCAAGGTTAATTCAACAGTTGGATCATTTACTTTAATTGGTAAATCTCGTGATATATTATAACAAAATGTGGCTATTGCACTATTGTAATTTGGTCTACTCCATTTTCCAAAGACATTTGGTAATCTATATACAAAAACTTTAACATTATTTTCTTTTCCATATTTAAAGATTAAATCTTCTCCCGCTTTTTTGCTTCGCCCATAAGGATTATCTCGTTCTGCTTGAATTGAAGATGTTATTAAAATTGGTGCTTTATTATTGTGTTTTTTTAATAATTCTAATAATTCAGAAGTAAATCCAAAATTACCTTTCATAAACTCTTCTTCATTTTTAGGTCTATTTACACCAGCAAGATGATATACAAAATCACATTTTTTGGTATATTCATCCAATAAATTTTTATCTGTTTCCCGATCAAATTCATAAATTTCATTATATCCTCTATTCCTCAATTCTGCAACTAAGTTTTTACCTATAAATCCTTTAGCCCCTGTTACTAATATTTTCATTTTATTTCACTCCAAATTCTTTTAAATCTTCCTCTATTTCCTTTAAGTTTAAAAGCATTTCTTTTAACTCTTCTTCTGTTAATCTGTGCGTATTATGTGAATTGTATTCATGTGCCTCAGTTATTACTTCTTCACCATCATTAAAGAATTTATCATAGTTTAAATCTCTTGTATCTGCTGGAATTCTATAATATTTTCCAAGATCAATAGCCTTTACCATTTCTTCTCTTGTAATTAATGTTTCATACAACTTTTCACCATGTCTTGTCCCTATAATCTTTATTTCGTGATCAGGCCTATTTAATAATTTCCTTATTGTATTAGCAAGTAATTCTATAGTAGCAGCTGGTGCTTTTTGAACAAAAATATCACCATCTCTTCCATTTTCAAAAGCAAATAAAACAAGATCAACAGCTTCATCTAAACTCATCATAAACCTTGTCATTTTAGGATCAGTAATAGTTATAGGTTGATTGTTTCTAATTTGATTAATAAATAATGGTATAACGGATCCTCTTGACGCCATTACATTTCCATATCTTGTTACACAAATTGTAGTTCCATTATCCGCTCTGGATTTTGCTATGGCTATTTTTTCCATAATGGCTTTTGTCATTCCCATAGCATTTATTGGATAAACTGCTTTATCGGTACTTAAACAAATAACTTTTTTAACTCCAGCATTAATTGCTGCATTTAAGACATTTTCTGTACCAATCACATTTGTTCTTACTGCTTCCATTGGATAAAACTCACAAGAAGGAACCTGTTTTAATGCTGCTGCATGAAATATATAATCTACTCCTCTAAAAGCGTCTATCAATGAATCATAATTTCTAACATCACCAATGTAAAATTTTAATTTTGGATTTTTATAATATTTTCTCATATCATCCTGTTTTTTTTCATCTCTTGAAAAAATCCTTATCTCTTTGATGTCTGTATCTAAAAATCTTCTCAAAACTGCATTTCCAAATGATCCTGTTCCACCTGTAATTAATAATATTTTATCTTTAAACATCTATTTGCACTCCTTTATATCTTCATTTTTTATTGCTTTTTCTAGCATACATTCTAATTTTTGAAAATATAGGTTTCTTAGAAAGTTTTTCTCATAATATTTTCTTGCATTAATTCCGTACAAATCTGCTAAATGAGGATTTTTATATAATTTCAGTATATTATTTGCTAAAGTTTTATAATCTTCCGCAGGTCCGCATAAGCCACAATTTGCTTTTTGTATTATCTCATTTGTTTCACCATTTATCGCTCCAATTATCGGTTTTCCAAAAGCCATATAAGATTGAACCTTTCCAGGTAGGGTATATGAAATAATTTTGTTATCTTTTAATGTTACTAAAAAAGCATTTGCAAATCCATAGAAATATTTCATTTTTTCAACAGGATGATATCCATGAAATATTATATTTTTTAATTTGAGTTTTTTAGCAAGTTGTTCCATATTTTGCTTTTCTGAACCATCACCAACAATATGAAATAATATATCTTCATATTCTTCCAATTCTTTTGCTGCTTTTACTATTGTTTCAGTACTTTGCATCTTTCCGATATTTCCTGCAAATAATAAATTAAAACTTTTAGAATATGCATTATCTATATTATCCTCTTCATTACTTTCAAATATATTTTCTGCATACATAGGAAAATATATTAAATTATTTTTAATTTTATGATACTCCTTAAAATATTTTTCAAAAGAATATGAACTCATAAAAATATAATTTGCTTGTTTATATATCCAATTGCTAATCTTAGAAAAAATTTTATATATTGGATTATCCGGTGTCAATTTAGCAGTTTCTAAACTTGCAGGCCACAAATCAAAGCAATAAATTATAAAAGGTTTTTTAGTAATTTTTTTTAAAATAACCCCACCTAATACCTGAGTAATTGGGGATGTTTGGTGACCTATTATTATATCAAAATCCTTCTTTAAAAAGATTGATCCTATACTTGAAGTTATGGCAAAACTTATATAATTTAAAGCAAGCTTAAATAGACTTTTACCTCTACTTATTAACGGAACTCTTACTATTTTTACTCCATTAATATTTTGAATTCTATTTCTAAAGAATTTATATTCTTTAGGTATTTTTCCACTTGGATAGTTTGGTAATCCCGTTAAAACAGTAACCTCATGTCCTCTTTTAACCAATTCAAAAAAAATATCATTAATTCTAAACTGTTCTGGATAAAAATGTTGAGTAACAAAAAGTATTTTCATCTTGCCCCTCTCATTCCTAGCATAGTTTCTAATGTTAAAAGCATTATTCTTAAATCTAACCATATGTTTTTGTTTTTTATGTAGTAAAGATCATATTCTGTTTTTTTAATATAGTCTTCTAATGTTGAAGTGTGTTTGTAATTTATTTGTGCCCAGCCTGTTATTCCTGGTTTTGTTTTTAAGCGGTATCTGTAAAATGGTATTTGTTTTTTCATTTTTTCGTGGAATTCTATCATTTCCGGTCTTGGGCCAACTAAGCTCATTGTTCCCTGAATTACATTTATAAATTGTATTGATTCGTCTATTCTTGTTTTTCTTATTATTTTTCCAATTTTTAATACGCTTTGATCTATTTTTTTATTTGGATTTTCAGGATCTATTTCAGTATTTTTTAAAGATCGAAGTTTGTTTAGAATAAATATTTGTTCGTTTTTGCCAACTCTTTTTTGTTTGAATATTATCGGCAGCCCATCTTCTAAAAAGATAAATATTGATGATATAATTATAAATGGCGAAAAGACTATTAACAATATTCCACCTGAAAATACATCTAAAACCCTTTTAGATGGTGATTCATATTCATGATCGAGTATTATTGTATAATACTCTTTAAATCTTTCTATCACTTCCAGAGGAATTCTTTTTAAATATTTTTCTGCTATGTTTGGCAAATGTTCTATAGGAATTCCAAGGTTTTTGTATTCTTCGAGTTTGTCTTTTACTATTTCTTCGAGTTTGGGATCAGTTACAAGAATTGCGTCGTATTTTGACGTGTTTTGTTTGTAGGTGAAGTTTATTATTTTGTTTATTCTGTTTTTTTCTTTTTCTGTGAATCCGTCTTTCACCAATTCTTCGAGTCTTATTGGTGATGGGTTTATGTAATCTACAAATTGCAATTTGTTTAGAGTTTTTTGCTGGATTTCGTCTAAGATATGGCCTATTTCATTTTTTCTTCCAATAACAAGATATCTTTTTGGCTGAGCATGTTTTTCAAAAAGTTTGTATTCTGTTTTGTGTATTAAAGGAAAGATTATTATAGCTATTGCCATATTATGGATAAATGTGTATCTGCTTATATCTTTTTCTATTAGAGGATAGAACATAAGAAGGATTATAGAACCCAGCATAAATCCTGCGAATATTCTTATAACTGATTCATTGAGTGAGTTCATTGTATCAAGATCGTAGGTTCTAAATGCATAGAAACCAAGAAAGAGGGATATTGATATTAATGAAGATATATACCAGTTGTATTTGAACAATAGCAGGTTTATTGCAAATATGATTATTATATCTATGATTTTAGGTAATTTTCTCATGAATTAACCACCTTTACTCAGGTCTATTTATATTATATCATATTTTTTTATTTGAGTGAATATTCAGTAGTCAGTAAAAGAAAAATTCACAAAGGTGACTTTGTGAGGATTTACGAGGATATTAAAATAAAACACGGAGTTTTTTGCTCCGTGTTTTATTTTATCATTAATCTATTAAATTTTCAATAGTTAGAAGGTGTTTTTCTTTCTTTTTTAATATCTTATTAATATATCAGGTGATAGATTAATTTTAATCGATTGTGAATGTTGTACCATTTGGTGTGTCTTTGAGTGTGATGCCAATGTTTTTGAGTGTGTCTCTGATGTAATCGCTAAGCTGGAAGTTTTTTTCTTTTCTAAGCATGTTTCTTACGTCTATTAAGACGTTTATTAATTCTTCTGCTTTTGCTGATTTTTCTTCTTTTGTTGGAAGTTCAAAGATTCCAAGTACTGGACCAAATTCGTTTCTGATTAGATGATAGTTTTCAATGATTTTTTGTTCGTTGTTTTCTGTTAATGCTTTGTTGAGTTCGTTGGTTAATTCAAAGATTAAGGCTATTGCTTTTGGTGTGTTGAAATCTGTTGAAAGATAATCAATGAATTCATTTATTTTTTCTTTCATGTATTCTGATTTTGGAATATATGGAACATTGCCTTCGTATTTTTCTTCTACTGCTTTTAATGCTTCATTTACTCTCTTTGTTGATTTTTTCTGGGCGTTTAATCCTTCTTCTGTGAAGTCTAATGGTGTTCTGTAATGTTTTGAGAGTATAAATGTTTTTATGGTATCTGGATCATATGCTTTTACAAGTTCTCTTACTAACCAGATGTTTCCAATGGATTTTGACATTTTTTCGCCTGAGAATTTTATCATTCCGTTGTGCATCCAGTATTTTGCAAATGTTTTTCCGTGTCTTGCTTCTGACTGTGCTTTTTCATTTTCGTGATGTGGGAAGATTAAGTCGTTTCCTCCAGCATGAATGTCAAATGAGTCTCCAAGGAGGCAGTTCGACATTACTGAACATTCAATGTGCCAACCTGGTCTTCCTTTTCCCCATGGGCTTTCCCAATATGGTTCTCCTTCTTTTGCTTTTTTCCAGAGAGTGAAGTCCAATGGGTTTTGTTTTTTGTTTGAAATTTCTATTCTTGATCCTGCGATCATATCTTCTGGGTTTCTGTGTGAGAGTTCGCCGTATTTTTCGAATTTTGATACGTTGAAATATACATCTCCGTCTGATTCATATGCAAAGCCTTTGTCTATTAAATCCTGAATGAATTCTATTATTTCATCAACGTAATTTGATGTTTTTGGGTGGAAGTTTGCTGCTCGGATTCTGAGATTATATGAATCTTTCCAGTATTCTACTATATATCTTTCTGCTATTTCTTTAAAAGGAACGCCTTCTTCATTTGCTTTGTTGATGATTTTGTCGTCTATGTCTGTGAAGTTTTGTACCATTGTTACTTTGTATCCTATATATTCAAGAAATCTTCTGAATGCGTCAAATACAATCATGGGTCTTGCATTACCAATGTGGATAAGATTGTATATTGTTGGACCACAGACATACATTCTTACATGATTTTTTTCTATAGGTTCAAAATCAACTAATTCGCCTTTTAATGTGTCAAAGATTTTTATTTTTTTTACCATTGTGCCACCACTCTTTCCAATCTTTGAAGGACTCTTGTTCTTCCAATTAAGTGTATTGTTTTTACAAGGTCTGGTCCTTCAAAGGAGTTTGTGAGTATTTTTCTTAATGACATGTAGAATGGTTTTTTTGCTGGTTTTGCTTCTTTCATTGCTTCTTTTATGTTTTTGAGTATTGTTTCAACTTTCCAGTCTGGATCGTTGAGTATTTTTTCGTGTATTATTTTTATTGTTTCTTTTACGCCTTTTGCTTCTAAGAATTCTTTGAGTTCTTCATCTGCTTCGTCGAGCTCAAATTCTTTGAGGAAGATTTCGAGTTTTTCCGGAACTTGTGATAAGTCGTCAACTGATTCCCTAACTATATCAACTGCTTCTGTTACCCATTTTTTGTTGTTTTCGAACTGTTCTTCTGTAAGTAATCCTGCTTCGAGGATAAATGGTTTTGAGAGTTTTACTATTCTATCGAGATTTGCTTCTCTAATGTAAACGCCATTCATCCATTTTAGTTTTTCGTTGTCGAATATTGCAGGACTTGAATTTACTCTATTTAAGTCAAATGTTTCTATCATTTCTTTTAATGGGATTATTTCTTTTCCGTCTGGGTGTGACCAGCCAAGCAATGCAAGGTAGTTTACCAATGCTTCTGGTAAGTAACCTTTGTTTCTAAATTCTTCTACTGATGTTGCACCATGTCTTTTTGAGAGTTTTTTGCCATCAGGTCCAAGTATCATTGATACGTGGGCAAATTGTGGCATTGGTGCATTAAATGCTTCGTATAATGCTACCTGTCTCAATGTGTTTGAGAGGTGATCGTCTCCTCTGATTACGTGTGTTATTTCCATTGTGATATCATCTACTACAACTGCGAAGTTGTATGTTGGTAAACCGTTGCTTCTCATGATGATGAAGTCGCCAATTGCGCCTTCACCAAAGGTTACAGGTCCTTTGATTAAGTCGTTTATTGAGAATGGTTTTCTTGGCATTTTGAAGAATACTACCGGTTTTAATCCTTTTTCTTGAAATTCTTTTTTTCTTTCTTCTGTGTTGTATGGTTCTAAGAGTTCGTATGAGTAGTGTGGTGGTTTTCCTTCTTTTGCGAGTTTTTCTTTGATTTCTTCCATTTCTTCTGGATATACGTAGGAGTAATATGCTTTTCCTTCGTTGATTAATTGTTCTGCCATTTGTTTGTAGATGTGTGTTCTTTCGCTTTGTCTGTATGGGCCGTATTCGCCTTTTACGTCTGGACCTTCGTCCCAGTCTAATCCTAACCATGTTAATGCTTCGATGAGCTGATTTTCTGATTCTTTTGTGGAACGTTCCACGTCTGTGTCTTCTATTCTTAATACGAATACACCATTGTGTTTTTTGGCGTATAGGTAGTTGTATAATGCTGTTCTTGCTCCACCTACGTGGAGGAAGCCTGTGGGGCTTGGGGCGAATCTTACTCTAACACTCATTGTAGTTACCTCCTTATTGGTTTTTGTTATTGCTTTATCACTCAGCAGAGGAATATTCTGAAGATATTCCTCTGCTGAGTGATAACAGAAAATAAAAGTGGTGGTGGATGATTGGAAAAAATAAAAGTTTTTGCTTCGTAAAAAACACTCCTAAAAAGGTTCATTCATGCGGGTGAAATTTCTTATAATTGTGAAAAATAAAAACTTATTCAGACGACTCGAACGCTGATCCTCAAAAACTTTTTTCGAAAATAGAAATAATAATAATCGCTCAAACGGTAGAAAATTCTAATCCTCAAAAATTCTCGTTCCCGCCGGTCGTTGCAGACTCACGTCCATGTTCGTCCTTTTTGTTGTAGATTGAAAAAATAAAAGTTCATTCATACGACTTGAGCACTAATCCTCAAAAACTGCTCATATTCGTGGGGTCGCTTAGATTCTGCATCCCTGCAGAAGCTGCGCTCAAAAAAACCTCCTGTTTTTTTGACCCTCTCCATTCGCAGTTTTTTTCGGGTGCTCTGCGAGTATTCATTCACTTTTATTTTTTCAATCGTTTGTAATTTTACCTTGGACACTCTGCGAGCCTTCACTCGCTTTTATTTTTTCCAACTATCCTGTAATCCCCGCTGCGGGAAATTCTTAGTTTTCGCTCATATTATTTTTCTTTTTTCTTTCTGTTTAATATTTCCACTGTTTCTTCGTAATTAATTCCAAATATGTTTTCTGTTATGTATTCTATTGTTTCTATGTTGAGACTATCTATGTTATCTATATATGGCGTTATTTTTTTTCCGAATTTTTTTAGTAATAAATTTTTTAATACTTTTTTTTCTCCTTCGTATAACCCTTCTTGTAATCCTTTTTCTAATCCTTCGTGCAACCCTTTTTCGTAATTTTCTCTCATGTTTTCATCTAAGGCTTTTGCAAATCTTTCAAACATTAGGCGCACCTCTTTTCAGCTGGATTGTTTCCAGGATAGTATTAGAAATGTGATGTCGTCTGGGGGGCGGGGGGGGTTGAGGTTGGTTTTTATTGCGTTTTCTATTTCCGGTATTATTTGTTCCGGTGTTTTTAGGTTTTGGGTTATTATTTTGTATAGTTTTTCTGTTGTGAATTTTTCGCTGAATTCCACCAGCCCGTCTGTGTATAATGCTATTTTTGTGTCTGGAGTGATTTTTTGTTCTTTTAATGTTATCTGTTCTGGCGATGTAACCAGTCCAATTCCCAATGGGAAGTTGGTGAATTCGTCTGTTGTTATTTCATTGTTTGTTATAAATATTATTTCTCTATGTGCAAAGTTGGCATATTGGATTTTTTCTTTTGATAATATTGCAAATATGCCTGTGAAATACATATCGTCACCAAAGTAATTTGTTACTGATTTTTCTAAGGCTAATATTACTTTTTTTAGATTTTTTTCTTTTTTTTCTACTACTATTTTTTCAAGTTCTTCTTTTACTATTATTGATAGTAATGATGAGGTTAGTCCGTGGCCTGAGATGTCGTATATATATACGAAGTTTTCATTATCTGATAATGGGATTATTCCCGCCATGTCACCTGATGTGCTATGGGATGGGATATATAGATAATCGAATTTTATGTTTTTGTATTGTGCAGGTGTTGGTAATAATCGTTTTTGTAGATTTCTTGCCAGGTTCAGGTCTTTTTCGTGAATTTCAAAGGTTCTTTGCAATTCTAATTGCAGATGATATAGTTCTATGTGTCTTTTTATTTTCATTAGTAATTCATATGGTTGAACAGGTTTTTCCAGATAATCTGATGCCCCCATTTGAAATGCTTTTTCTTTTTGTTCTGGATCCTGTATTGCTGTGTGAAATATTATTGGGATTTTTTCAAGTCCTTTTAAAGCTTTAAATGCTTTACATATTTCAAGTCCTGACATTCCCTTTAATTTTTGTTCTAAAATAACAACATCTGGCTCATGTAACTGAGCCATTTTTATTCCTTCGATACCAGTTGAAGCTTTGTATATTTTAAACGGTTCATCGAATTTTAATTTTTTTATTATGTTTCTTTTTTCTGTGAATATTTGTTTTAAGAAATATACATGATCCTGATTGTCATCGATTATCAGAATTTTGATCATTTAAATCTTTCCCTGAAAAACCGTATGGAAGTAATTCCTCTACTGTCATTATTTTCAGGTCTTTTTTGAGGTTTGTGAGTATTATGTTTTCAACACCAAATTCCGCAATTACCTGTCTGCATGCACCACAAGGGCTAATTGGTTCATCGGTTTCTCCTATTACTACTAATGCTTCAAAGTTTTTTTCGCCTTCTGATACAGCTTTGAATATTGCTGTTCTTTCTGCACACATTGAAAGGCCATATGACGCATTTTCAATGTTTGTACCGGTATATATTTTTCCGTCTTTTGTGAGCAATGCAGCACCAACTTTGAAGTTTGAGTATGGTGAATATGAGTTTTGCATTGCATCTTTTGCTTTTTGGTATAACAGGTCAATCTTCTTTTGGTCTAATTTCATTAAAATCCTCCTTAACTGTTATTTTTACTTTGTCTATTTTGTTTTTCGAGACTGAGACTATTTCAAATGTAACTCCATCGAGGGTTAATTTTTCACCTGCTCTTGGGAATCTTTCGAATTCTTCGAGTAAAAGCCCGCCTATTGTTTCGAAATCTGTTTCTGGAAGTTCTAAGTCGAGCTCTCTTTCTATGTCGTTTATTGGTGTTGTTCCGTTTACGAGATAATTATTTTTGCCGAGTTTTACTATGTTTATTTCTTCGGAAACAACATCGTATTCATCGAGTATTTCACCTGTTAATTCTTCAAGTACGTCTTCGAGGGTTACTATTCCTGCTGTTCCACCGTATTCGTCCACAACCACGGCAAGATGTGTTCTTTTTTCAAGGAATAGTTTCATTACGTCTCTGAGTTTCATTGTCAATGGAATGAATTCCACTTTATGCATTATGTGTTTTATGTTTAGTTCTAATGTTTCTTCGTTGAGTCCTTCTTTTTCTATGATTTTAAATACGTCTTTGGCATAACATACGCCTATTATGTTGTCTATTGAGTCTTTGTAAACGGGAATTCTTGAGTATCCTTCTTCGTTGATTATTGTGATTAAGTCTCTTATTGATTCTTCTTCTGATATTGCAATTATATCAACTCTTGGTGTCATTATTTCTTTTACTGATATTTCTTTTAGTTCGAGTCCTCTTTTCATTATGAATTTTTCGTCTTTTTCTATTACCCCTTCTTCATGCCCTATATCAAGGTAATTTATGAGTTCATCTTCGGTGATAAACGGAGCCTCGCTTATTTTTTCTCCACCAAAAAGTCTTATGAAAAAGTTTGAAATGCTTACAAGCAACCATATTATTGGTTTTAATATATATGTGAGAAATGAAATCACAGGAAATACAAAATTAAAGAATTTTTCGGTGTTTTCTCTGGCGTATACTTTTGGTGTGATTTCACCAAATATGAGTATTGCCAATGTGAGTATTCCTGTTACTATTCCAACAACTTTTCCGGTGTTTCCTGGAATCATTTCAATTACAAATGCAGTGGTAATAGATGATACGAGTATGTTTACCAGATTGTTCATTACAAGGATTGTGGTGAGCAATTGGTTTGGATGTTGTAAGAAATGATGTAATTTGTCTCTTGCATGTTCATCTTCTTCGTTTTCTATCATGTCTTTTACTTTAAGCCTGCTCATGGATGTTAATGCTGTTTCTGATGCTGAAAAGAACGCTGACAGTGATAATAATCCCACAATCTCGAGTAACATTATTATGATGCTCTTATAACTGGTAGGGTCGTCCACTTTGCTTTTTCCTCCTCTGTTATCTTATTTTTTTGAATCCATACCCTAATGCCTCGGAGTTCTGGAGTATGGAAATGAATGCATTGCTGTCTTCTTCTCTGATTATTCTTCTGAAATCTCCAATTTCACGACGTGAAAGAACTATCATTAATACGTTTTTGTCCTGATATGTGTATCCGCCTTTTCCCTGAAGTATTGTTACTCCACGGTCGAGTTCTTTTAATACTCTTTCTTTTATTTTATCATATTTTTCGCTGATTACAAATACTGTTCTGGTTGATTCGAAACCTTCTACCACTGTGTCTATCATTTTTGAGGTTACAAAGATGGTGATTATACCATACATTGGAACCAATGGGTTTATTAAAAATGCTGAAGCGGTAACCATTGTATCCACTATTAATAGCCCTTTTCCTGTTGATATATGGAAGTATTTGTTTATTATTAATGCAAGTATATCTGTTCCTCCTGTTGATGCGTTTCGCCAGATTACAAGCCCCAATCCTATTCCTGATAGAACCCCACCGTATATTGCACTCAATAGGTATGGATCTATTGCCATTTGTGAATTGAGCATTATTTCTTTCATCATTGAGTCTAAATGCAATGCCTGTTCAAAGAAGTCTATTTGAAACGATAATAGTGTTGCTGCATATATGCTTTTGAAACCAAAGCCAATTCCAAGTAGCCAGAATCCAAGCGCAAAGAGGAATATGTTGTAAATGAACATTTGAAGACCGAGCCACCAGCCAAATAGGTTTTTGAGAACAATGGCAAGACCGCTAACTCCACCAGCAACTATTGCAAATGGGTCAAGGAATAATACTATTCCCAATGCTGTTAATGTTGTCCCTGCTGTGATGATGATGTAATTCACTGTTTCTTTTTTGATGTCGATGTTTGTTTTAAACACCCCTATACCTCCAATCCCTTAAGTTTTGCTATTTGTTTTAGCAATCTTTTTTCCCTGAGTCCAGGTTTTTTTAATTCTACGTCTATTTTAACATATAGGTCGCCATATTTTCCAGTTCTGAAATCTGGAAGTCCGTGGCCTTTTAAGACGATTATTGTGCCTGGGTTTGTTCCTTCTGGGATTTTCAGGGTTGTACTACCGTTTAAGAGTTCGAGGTTTATTGTTGTGCCGAGTAATGCCTGGATATAATCGATTTTTACTGTTGTTTCAAGATGATTACCTTTTCGTTTAAAATTAGGGTGTGGTCTTACATTTACTTTTATGATTAAGTCTCCTGCTGGACCGCCATTTTTACCGTCGTTACCTTTTCCAGGAATTTTAAATGTGTAGCCATCTTCAACGCCAGCTGGAATTGTGATTTCAATGCTTTCTCTTTTTAGTTGTTTTCCTGAGCCATGACAAACGTCACATCTTTCGTTTATTATCCTTCCTTCGCCATTACATGTTGGACATGGATATGTTCTTACGAATACACCAAAGAATGTTCTTTCTTCTTCCTGAACTTTTCCTGTTCCGTTACAACGAGGACATGTTGTGAAGCTAGTTCCATTTTTTGCTCCTGTTCCGTTACAAGCATAACAGGTTACATATCTATCATATTCTATTCGCTTTTTTACGTCTTTTAATATGTCTTTGAGGTCAACTGTTATTGCAAAGTATTTGTCTTCTCCTTTTACAGGAGGTCTTGATGTTCTGGTTTTTTTTCTTGATGTTGTTCCGCCGCCCATGAACATGTCAAAGATGTCGGAGAATGTTCCACCAAAGTCTCCTATGTTGCCAAAGAGGTCTTCAAATAAATCTTCGAAACCTCCACCTGCTCTCTGGCCGCCGTTTGGTGGCATTCCTCCTTCGGGGACGAAACCAAATTTATCGTAAAGTGCTTTTTTCTGTGGATCGCTAAGCACTTCATATGCTTCCTGGATTTCTTTGAATTTTTCTTCTGCGTATTGTTTGTTTTCCTGATGTCTATCTGGATGCCATTGTTTTACTAATTTTCTATATGCTTTTTTTATTTCTTCTGGTGTTGCGTTTTTGCTGACACCTAGTATGCCGTAATAGTCTTTTTTCTGGTTCATGTTTATTCACCTCCATTTGTTTCTTCGTTTTCTGTTTTGTCTTCCTGTTTTGTTTCTGGTTTTTCCTGTTTTACCGGTTTTATTGCAACTTTTACTTTTGCGGGTTCTATTATTTTTCCTTCGAGTTTTATTCCTGGTGATACGAGTTCGTATACGTGATATTCTTCTACTTCGTCTGTTTCTACTCTTTCTATTGCGTCGTGTTCAAATGGGTCGAATTTTTGATTTTTTTCTGGTTTTATGAATTCTACTCCTACGTTTTCTATTGTTGAGACGAATGATTTGTATATCATTTCAACTCCTTTGGCAAAGCTTTCAAGGTTTTGTTGATTTGCCATGACTATTGAGAAGTTTTTGTATAATGGAATTAGTTGTTTGATGACGCTTTCTTTTGCTTCTTTTTTGATTCTGTTTTTTTCTTTTTGGACTAAGTCTTTGTAGTTTTCGAAATCGACTTTGAGGTTTATTGCGTAGGATTTTATTTTGTCGTATTCTTCCATGAGTTTTTTGTTTTCGGATTCTTTGGTTTCGAGGTCTTTTTTGAGTTGTTCTATTTCATTTTTTAATTGTTCCATTTCTTTGGTGATTTTTTGTTCTTTTTTCCTGGATGTTGTTGGTTTTTTTGTGTTTTTTTCTGCCATGCTGATCCCTCCTTGAGGCTATTGTTGTTGTTATTGTTGTTGATTGAGAAAACATTCATAAAAAGGTTCGTTCATGTGGTTTGAGTATCGTTTTTTGAAAGTAGAAAAATAATATTCTCTCAGACGGCAAGAATTTCTAATCCTTGCTCCATTTGAAAATTCGGGCACGCTCAGATTCCCCTTCCCTGGGGAAGCTTCGCTTTCCAAAACTTCCTGTTTTTCCAACCCGAATTTTCTGCATTCCGCTTCGGGAAATTCTTAGTCTTCGTTCATATTATTTTTCTACTTTCTTTCATATAATCCGACACTCTGCGAGTATTCATTCACTTTTATTTTTTAAATCGTTTGTAATTTTACCTTGGACACTCTGCGAGCCTTCACTCGCTTTTATTTTTTCCAATCATCATTATTTCTCCTTGGGAATTTTCAAGTTTTCGCTCACATTATTTTCCGCATTACATCCAAGAAAAAAGTTTTTATAGGTTCTTGGATATAATTTCTGATAATCGGGAGGTGTATTCACCGAGGATTGAGTAGATTTGCTTGTAATCCGAATATTTGAATGTTAGCAATGCCACTTTGCCAAGTGGGTTTGAGTTGTAGCTATATGCTGTTTCGAACATTATGAAATTTTTGAGTTCTGGAATTTCAAAGTCACTTCCTATTGTTGCTTTTATTTCTGATGTGAATGGTTTTTTTGAGAGCAATTCTACTTTTAATTTGTCTTCTTCTACGATTTTTGACAGATATAGTATTTCTTCTGGTGTGTGATATCCTGTTGATATTATTTTTGCCAGACCACTGATTATGAATTTGTTTCTAAAGAATTCTTCAACCAGGAGATATACGAGTTTATATAGGTTTATGAGCCTTATGTCTCTTTCCTGTTCGATTTTATTTGTTTTTATGATGTTTATTATTTCATGCATGGATTTTCCAACAAGTCCTGTTTCCAGGATTTTTTCCAGTTCTTTGGGGGACGGAAATCCATAATTTTCAACGGTTCTTGTTATTGATAATCCCAGATTTGTCATTAATGTGATTTGATAGAAATCATTTGTCAGGTCGGATACAACTGCCCTGGTTATGTATATGTATTTTGAGTCCGGGAGCTCCAGAATTACAAGGCTGTTTGTTGTTTCTGAGAGCATTTTTGAGAATTTGTCGAACATTATGTTTATGTCATAGAATTTATATTCATGAGGTAATTCTATGTTTTTGCTTTTTACTGAAAAGCTTTCTTTTATGGCTTCAAAATATAATCTTAAAGCCATATCAGTTGGAATTCTTCCGGCGCTGGAATGTGGCTGGAAGATGAGTTTTAGGTGCTGTAATTTTTGCATGTCGTTTCTAATGGTTGCTGAGCTAACATTCAGGTTTGATTTTTTTAAAATTTCCGATGAACTTACCGGTTTTTTTTCTTTTATAAAATTTTCTATGATTGAGAAAAGTACTTTTTTTTGCCTATTGCTCAGTTCTCTGGGCATTTTATCACTCCTTTTTTTTGAGTGCTAATTATATGATAACATAAAAAAAGGGTTGTAAAAAATTAAATATTAGTGTAAAATTAGTTAAGAAATGAAATAATATAAGGGGTGTGGTTAAATGCTGGGACATGAGATTGTTGAGATTTTAGACGACCTGATTATTGAGTATAATTTTCCGCTTGATAAGAACTATACGTTTTTTACCAACAATACAAACAAGATTAAGCCTGGATCGGTTTTCGTTTGTATTAAAGGTACTTTTTTTGATGGGCATGATTTTATCAAGACCGCTATTGAATTTAATGCATCTTTAATTATTTCTGAGGATGCTAAGAAAACACAATTTGATTTTCCTTATATTCTTGTAAGCGATACTAAACAGGCTTATGCTCTGCTTAATTATGCATATTATAACATAGACTTTAATGATTTTAACTTTATTGGCGTTACCGGAACTAATGGAAAAACTACTGTTATTTCTTTAATCCATTATGTTCTGACGCAAGCTGAAAAAAATAGTTCTCTTATTAGCACTGTGGGTATTAAATTGAATAATGAATTATTGTATGAACCGTATAATACTACGCCGGGAGTTGATGAGATTGCCAGAATCTTAAATCTTTCAAAGGAACGGAATATTGAAAATATCTGTCTTGAGGTTTCTTCTCATGCTCTTGCACAGAATAGGGTTTATAAGATTCCGTTTTCTATTGCTATTTTAACCAATATTACCAGGGACCATCTGGATTATCATAAGGATTTTGAAGAGTACAAAGAAATTAAGATGTCTTTATTCAGACATCTTAAGGATGATGGTATTGGAATCATTAATTTAGACTGCAATAATGTAGATGAAGTTCCATTGGAAAGAGACAGAATTGTTACATATGGGTTTACTAATGTTGCAGATTATGTTATTTCTGATGTGGAATATAATAATTCGCAAATGGTGTTCACCATTAAGGAGCCTGATGGAACTGAGAATAAGATACACACACATTTAATAGGAGAATATAATGCTCAGAATCTTACAGCAGCTTTTGTTGCTTTGAGAAATATGGGAATAGATAGAGAAATAATTCGTCATGGTTTTCTTGAATTTCCCGGTGTTCCAGGAAGGTTTCAGCTTGTTGAGAATACCCGCGATGTGGAGTATAAGGTTTATATTGATTTTGCTCACACTCCTGATGCTCTTGAAAAGGTTTTGACAAGTGCCAGGAAGATTACAAAGGGAAGAATTATTCTGGTATTTGGTGCAGGTGGCGCTGCGGATATTGGAAAACGAAAGATTATGGGTGAAATTGCCTCTAAATATAGTGATTTAATTGTTATTACAGATGATGATCCCAAGAATGATGATCCTGATGAGATTATTGAACATATTCTTGAAGGAATTGATAAGAGTAAGCCGTATATTGTGATAAGGAATAGACGCACTGCTATTAAGGCTGCTGTTAGTTTTGCTTCAAGGGATGATATTGTGATTATTGCCGGAAGAGGGCATGAGAAGTTCCAGTTGTATGAAAATGGAAAAAAGATACCTTTTAACGATTATGATGTGGCTTATGAGATTGTGCAAAAGTTTAGAAAGGTGATGAAGCGATGAGCAAATTTGTTTTTGATTCTCGCCAGGTTGAAGATGGGGATATTTTTGTGGCTATTAAAGGCGAAAGAAATAATGGCCATGATTTTGTCAATGAAGCTTTTAAAAAAGGTGCCGTTAAGGCTATTGTTGAGGAAGAAAGGGATTATAATGGCGAGGTTTTGCTTGTTGATAACGTAATTGATTTTTTAAATAGAGAGGCTTCTAAGATTCTCGTTGATAATTCAAAGATTCGTATAGGTATTACCGGTTCAAATGGAAAGACTACCACAAAGAATTTTCTTGCTCATTTGCTGGCCTATGGATTTAAGGTTTTTAAAACAGAGAAGAATTATAATACAGAGATTGGAATTCCTTTAAGTATTTTGAATAATTATTCAGGCGAACCTGTTTCCATTGTTGAGATGGGGTTGAGAAAAGAGGATGATATAGGCTTTTTGACGAGATTGTATAAGCCCAATGTTTCTATTTTGTTGAATATAGGCACTGCACATCTTCAATTTTTTGAAAAGCGAGAAAAAATTGCTTCTGAAAAGTTGAAAATTGTTTTTGAGATGGAGAAACCCGGCATTGTTTTTGTTAATGGCGATGAGGAGTTGCTCAATATTGATTATCCTGAAGATGTAAAGGTTTTTAGATTTGGAGAAAATGAAAATAATGATGGCGTTTTAATTGATTTTGATTATTTAAACGGTAATACACGCGTTTTTTATAATATTTATAATGAAGATGTGATGCTCACATTACAGGGAATCTGGAGTAAAGGACAGTTAATTGATGCACTTGCAGCTTTACTGGTTTCCCTTTATTTTGAGATTCCTTTAGATCCATTTTATATTTTTTCTTTTAAATTGCCTGAAAAACGATTTGAGTTGAAGGAATATAATGGAAAAATTGTTATTAATGATGCTTATAATGCTTCAAAGGAATCTTTTTTCAGTGCTTTTGAGAGTATTGAAAAGATGGATGTTGATAGGAAGATTTTGATTATGGGTAGGGTTTTAGAAATTACTGATGAAATTGAGTATCACATGGAAATTATTAATGAGGCTAAAAAGGTTTTTGATAAGATTTATTTTTATGATCCTGAAGAGTTTTTTGATTTTGAGGGTATTGAATATTTGAGAAATAGCGATGATGTGTTAAATGTTTTAAATATGGAAAGCGGTTTGATTTATGTAAAAGCATCTAATGGCACAGGTTTAGGAGCTATTGTGGAAAAGATTTTAAATAAAAAGAATAATAAGCAGTAATGGAGGTTGTTATGGAGATTTTTTATGGAATTTTAATACTTGGAATTGAGTTTTTCTTATTTCCAATTTTTATAGGCTGGGCAAGAAGGAAACAATTTGGTCAGTATATCAGACCAGAAGGTCCTGATTTGCATGGTTATAAGCAAGGAACCCCTACTGCAGGGGGTATTATTTTTGTTCCCACTATTGCTGTTTTGAATTTAGTGGGATTTCTGTTTTTAAGGGATTTTGTTTTTGTTTATGTTGCCATAGCTGCTTTGCTTTTTGGTTTAATAGGTTTTTTTGATGATTTTAGCTCTATTTTGAAGAAGGAGGCTATGGGATTAACTGCAAAGAGGAAGTTTATGCTACAGTTGTTGCTTTCTGTGGTTTTGCTTTTGTTTTTTGAGAATGCTGTTAATGGCAATTTTTTCTGGTATGTTCCGGGAAGTGATTTTATTTTAAGATTTAATAGATATTTTTATTTTTTTGTATATGTTTTTCTTTTTACAGGATTTTCAAATGCAACTAATTTAACCGATGGGCTTGATGGGCTTGCTGGTGGGAATTTTATTGTTTCTGCAGCTTTTACTATTTTAATTGCTGTTTTGAAGTTTAATGCGCCTGTTTATTTGATTTTTGCTGTTGTTTTGCCTGTTGTTGTTTTTTTGTTTTTTAATGCAAAACCGGCGCAGGTGTTTATGGGAGATACTGGTTCTTTAGCGCTTGGAGGGATTTTAAGCGCTATTGCAACTTATTATCATATTGAGTTGTTTTTGATTTTTACTGGAATTGTGTTTATTGTTGAGACGTTGAGTGTTATTATTCAGGTTTCCTCATTTAAATTGAGAGGAAAAAGGGTGTTTTTGATGTCACCGATTCATCATCATTTTGAGTTGAAGAAGTGGCCGGAGGAGAATATTACTTTCAGGTTTATACTGGTGGGCTTTTTTTTCTCTGTTGTTGCATTAATGTTGTGAGCCCGGTTTAATTGACATTAAATTATTATCATGATATACTAATAATGATACAACAAAAAGTACTATTATTAGTACTAAAAAGAGGTGATTTTAATGTATAATAACCTGGTTAGTGCAACAGAAATAAAAAAGAGTGGAGTTTCTATTTTAGCTAAGATAATAAAAAAAACAGGTGAAGCTGTAATAAGTGTCAGAGGAAAAGGAAAGTATGTTGTTCTGCCAATAGAAACATATAATTATTTAAGAGAATGTGAGTTAGAAGCTGCTTTGTTAGAAGTAAATAATGATATAAAAAACAAGAAATATCATACATCAATAGATAAGCACATTGAAGAAATTAAAAATGCTCTTCATGAGGACGATGAAAATGTATGAAATAGTATTTACAGATTCATACGTGAAACGAGCAAAAAAATTTTTCAAAAAACATTCGGATTTAATATCTCGATATGAAAAAGTGCTAAGATTAATGGAGTATAATCCTTTTCATCCTTCATTAAGACTCCACAAATTAGAAGGTAAATTATCCCATTTTTACTCAGTTTCTATAAATATGAATTATAGAATAATCATTGAATTAATTATTGATAATGAAAAAATAATTTTAATAAATATAGGTTCTCATGATGAGATATATTAATAAAAATTTATTTTTTTAGAAAAAAAAGCTTTATGATGGTGCCGCGACCTTTGATGGAGTTGACTGAGAGCTGGGCGTTTTGGAAGATGATGAATCTTTCGAGGAAGATGCTTCCAAGTCCTGTGCCGTTTTCTTTTGTGGTAAAGAATGGTTTTAAGAATCTGGCTTTTTCTTCTTCTGTCATGCCAATTCCATTATCACAGAACAACAATTTATAACCGTCTTTTTTTTCGTAAATGCCGACGGTTATATTTTTTTTGCTTTTTTTCATGAGAACAGCATCAACAGAGTTTTGAATTATATTCGCTACTGCTGATTTAAATAAGGCTATATCGCTCTGTATATATATATCAGCTTTTTCTTTAATGGTAAAAGTTATTTCTGGATAGGTATTCTGAAAGATTTTTAAGGTATCTTTTATTATTTTGTTTATGTTTATTTCTTCTATAACTTCTTCCATTTTAAATAATTCCAGCGTTTCTTTTATGATGTTTTGTATGTTGTTTATTTCGTTTTCGAGTTTTTTTAGATATTTTTCGTCTTTTGTAATTTCATACATTTGAAAGACCATTTTTAGTCTGGCTATAGGTGTTTTTAAGCCGTGCGAAGCATCTGCTAATATTTCACCAAGTCTCGCAAAGTGTCTGGAGTCTTCAAGGGTTTTTTTCATTTTTTTGTAATCTGTTATGTCATTAATTACAAGGATTATAAAATTGTTTTTTTTGCTGACGATAATTTGAAGGTTTTTCTTTAGCTTTTTTGAATATACGTCATATATTCCTGTTATTGCTGGAATTTTTATTCCTGATTTTATTAATATTTTTGATAATGGCATTCCGTATTTTAGGGTTACACTATGAAATATTTCCCTGGCTTTTAGATTTGTTTTTTGAAGAATTGCTTCGTTATCAAATACGAGAATTCCTGCCCCCATTGTGTCGAATATGGCATTGAATTTGTCATAATACTCTTTTAACCCTTCTCTTTCTTTGGTTAATAGTATTGAATATGTTCTAACCATTTCATCAAGCTCTCTGAATATTCCTGAATACTGGAGATTATAATTTTTGTAATTATATGCATTTCCTTTGTGAAGTATTCTTAACAGGCGTTTTTCAACGAATATTGCGATAAGCACATATAACGCAAAAAAGCTTATTGGTATTAAATACCAATAAGCCATTAATTTAAATATATACATGAATATTATTAATATTACTGTATGAATAACAGAGATTTTTTCGGCTATATCCCAGCCAAGCAGTTTACGGTATTTTATTCTTCTTTTCTTTTTAATGTTATTTCTACCCCTTCTGTATCAAGTTTCATGTATTCTTTAGCATTTCCCTGATTTATTGCTATTTCGAGATGACCTGAGCTTTCCGGGTGTATTAATAATTCCCCTGGCAATACATCTGAGAATACTCTTTCATAATATGCTTCGAATTTCTGATCTTCTATCTGTATTATTATTTTATCGTCTTTTTTGAATAATGTATCGCCCATTTCTGCTGGAATATTTGTTTGAACGTTTCCAAATGTGTCCCAGAATACTATTTCGCCTTCAAGATAATCATTTTTTATTTCTGGCTTTTTGTATCTAAATAGATTGATGTCTTCAAGTTCTGGACCGAATTCTTCTATTGGCACACCTTTTGATAGATATGCAGCTGCCGGTGAGAATATGTCTCTTCCGTGGAATGTTGTAGAATAGTTTTTTCTAAAGAAATATTTTTCGTTGCTAATTTCCACAAGTTTGTCTATTCCATATTCCTGAGCTACTAATGTGAGTAATCCGTTGTCCGGTGCTACAAAGTAATAGTTTCTTTCTTTTGTTTTCATGATTACCGGTTTTCTGCTGCCGCCAACGCCAGCATCTATTACACAGAGAAATATTGTTCCTTCAGGAAAATCTCCGGCAAATCTATGTAAGATATGAGCATTTACTTTTGGATCGAATTTTTTTGTGTCATGCAAAACATCTATTATTTCCGCTTTTCTGTTTATTGTTTTTATTACGCCTTTGCACACTCCCACGTAATAACTGTCATTTCCCCAATCTGTAAAAAAGGCTATCATTATTAGATTCCTCCCCCTAAGCCAAACTCCCTTCTATTTCCAATGCTTAATAATTTTGAATCTCCCTCTGTTGATTTAAGTCTTATTGTTTTGTGTTGTAAATCGTGGAATGTTGTGATTCTTCTTATTGTCCTTGTTTTTGTTCTCATTACTATACTTTCTGTTATGGCTTTTCCTTTGTGGAATTTTACTCCTTTTAGGAATTCGCCATTTGTAACGCCTGTTGCTGAGAATATTACATTTTCTCCACCTGCAAGGTCTTCGGTAAAGTAGACTTTTTCAAGATCCCAGCCTTCTTCTATTAATTTTTCTTTTTCTTCTTCTGTTTGTGGCCAGAGTTGTACCTGCAATTCACCGCCTAATGTTCTTAATGCACCTGCTGCAAGTACTGCTTCTGGGGAACCACCTATACCGATATAGATATCAACGCCGCTTTCTGGCATTGCTGTTGCTATTGCTGCTGCAATATCGCCATCGCCTATTAATTTTATTCTTGCCCCAACTTCCCTTATTTCTTCAATTATTTTTTTGTGCCTGTCTCTGTTTAAGACTACTACTGTTATTTCGCTTACAGGCACTTTTAATGCTGCTGCTGCTACTCTTAAATTTTCTCTAATTGAACTTCTAATGTCAAGAATTCCTTTTAATTCTGGCCCTACTGCTAATTTGTATGAATAGAATGTTGGGAGATATGCTAATTTTCCCTTTTCAGCAAGAAGCATTACACTTATTGCGTTTGGAAGACCGTATGCTACAAGTCGTGTTCCGTCTATTGGATCTACAGCTATATCAAATTCTTCATCGTCTTCATTCCATGTTCCAACTTTTTCACCAATGTAAAGCATAGGAGCTTCGTCTTTTTCACCTTCTCCGATTATAACGGTTCCTTTTATTTCTATGTAATCTAGCATTCCTCTCATTGCGTCAACTGCAGCCTGGTCTACGGCGTTTTTGTCTCCTCTACCGAGGTATAAACTGCTGGTTAATGCTGCTGCTTCTGTTACTCTTACGAGGTCTAGTGTTATTTCTCTGTCGAAATTGTTTTCTGGCAACGCAATTCCCCCTTTTCTCTTTGTTATTTTAATTATACTAAATTTTGCAAAATTTTAAAACTTTGAATATTTGTTGTATTTATTGAATAATTGTTTTTAGCGATTGTGAAACTGATTAAAAGAGAGTATATTCAGTGAGGTAATACAATACGAAGATATTTAAATTTTATCTTAGAAAATAGAAATAATAATATTCGCTCAACAGGTAGAAAATTCTAATCCTCAAAAATTTTCTTTGAAAGTAGAAAAATAATATTCTCTCAGACAGCAAGAATTTCTGATCCTTGCTCCATTTGAAAATTCGGGCACACTCAGATTCCCCTTCCCTGGGGAAGCTTCGCTTTTCGAAACATCCTGTTTCTCCAACCCGAATTTTCTGCATTCCGCTGCGGGAAATTCTTAGTCTTCGTTCATATTATTTTTCTACTTTCTTCTATACAACAGATAATTTATGAGTTTTTATTTTTTCACTCATCATTGTTTCTCCTTGGAAATTTTCAAGCCTTCGCTCACATTATTATTTCTATTTTCTTTTATTTTTTCCATTCTAAACAATTATTCATAATTTTTGGGGTTATTTCCCCGGGAAAATTGATGAGCATTGCTAACTATTTGGTTTGGGTTTTGCTTTTTTGCAATAGGTATGATAAAATTTAAATAGAAAATATAATATCGGAGGTGTGGACGGCGATGGAATTAAAGGATTTAAAGGAAAAATTAACCAGAAAAAAGGTTTCTGTGTGGGAAAAAAGGGATAGAAAGGTTATAGATGAGTATTCAAAGGGTTATAAGAAGTTTATAGACTATGCAAAGACAGAAAGAAGAGCTGTTGAATATGCTGTTAAGGAACTTGAAAAAGAAGGATTTAAACCTCTTTCTTATTATCTTGAAAAAGGTAAAATAGAAGATGGCGATAAGGTTTATTATGTTAATAATTTTAAATCATTGTTTGCCATAAAGATTAAAGGAGATTTGACTAATGGTATAAATATTGTAGGAGCGCATGTTGATGCTCCAAGATTGGATTTAAAACCTGAGCCAATTGTTGAAGACAGCGGCGTTGCTATGGCTAAAACTCATTACTATGGCGGAGTTAAAAAATACCAATGGTTGAATATTCCTCTTGAATTACATGGTGTTGTTATTAAAAATGATGGAACTAAAGTTAATGTTTCTATTGGAGATTCAGAAGATGACCCTGTTTTTGTTATTTCAGACCTTTTACCTCATTTAGATAGGAGAAAAGGTGATGTTGCAGAAGTATTTAAAGGAGAAGCTTTAAACTTATTATTAGGAACAATTTCTATTTCATATGATGAAGAAATAAAGGATTCTATAAAATTAAATGTACTTAATATATTATATGAAAAATACGGTATTGTGGAAGAAGATTTTATTTCTGCTGAACTTGAGGTTGTTCCTTCATTACCAGCAAGAGATGTTGGTCTTGATAGATCATTGATAGCAGCATATGGTCATGATGATAGAATTTGTTCATATACAGGTTTAACTGCATTAATTGAAGCTGAACCAGAAAATAAGAGTGCTGCTTTGTTATTAACAGATAAGGAAGAGATCGGTAGTGACGGAAATACCGGCGCAAAACATCATTTCTGGATTACTGTAATGAAGAAGTTATTAAAATTACAGGGAAGCACTAATATTGAACTTGATATAGACGATTTATTATTAAATTCCACATTATTGTCAGCAGATGTTTCAGCTGCATATGATCCAAACTTTAAGGATGTTCATGATCCTGCAAATGCTCCAAGATTAGGTTATGGCGTGGCTATTTCTAAATATACTGGTGCAAGAGGTAAGGCTGCAACAAATGATGCAAATGCTGAATTCTTTGGAAAATTAAGAAAGGTATTTAATGAAAATGGTGTTATCTGGCAATCTGGTGAATTGGGTAAGGTTGACCAGGGTGGTGGAGGAACTATTGCTAAGTTCTTCGCCGAAAAAGGTTTAAATGTTATTGATGCCGGAGTTGCATTATATGGAATGCATTCACCATATGAAATTGCTTCAAAAGGCGATTTATATGAAACATATTATGCTTACAAGGTGTATTTGAATAAAATGTAGGGAGTGAAAATTTGAAGGTTTTTGCCGGTAGCCCTATACATTTAATGGAATTTGAAAATGATAATATAAATATTAATATTACAACCCACTCATGGTCCTTTTTGGGCCAGAGTGGTTTTTCTGTTATTTTGAATAAGGATAGTTTAACGATGTATAATGGGCTGGTGGAAGATACTGTTGTTTCTTTTGAAAGAAGAATGATAAATATTGAAGATAAGAGCAGAATTATGTTTATGCTTCAACAGGAAGGTTTTAAATTTGAAAATTATTTTTATGCCAAAATTCAAAAGAGTGATTTAATTGTTTTGCGAGTTGATTTGTTGAATAAATCTTCCTATGATTATTTATTAAATATCATTTTATCTAATATGTTTCTGGTGAAAATTCCCGTGTTATTTTTTAAGGTTTATAATGATTCACATGAGATTTCGTATTTTTATCCTGATAAAAAGGATTACGTTATTTTCAAGGATTCACCTTATGCGTATTTTAATGTGGTTGAGAAAAACGAGCATGTTATTATGCTTCATGGAAAATACAGAGATAAAGTAAAGAATAAGCTGGTTTCTTTTTTGAAAAAAGTTGGTGATTTTAAATGAAAAAGATTCTTGACTTTATTTCAAAGAAGATTTTGTTTGAAAGTTTAAAACGTATTTTTTATTCTATTCCTTCAAAAAAAGGATATGCAGATAATAAGAAGTTTTATGTTATAAACTTTGGGTTTGTTCATTTTGGTTTTTTTAAACTGGGTGGATATATTCATTTAATGGAACAGTTTAAAGATGTTCAAAAGTTTAATAATAAGATTGGGATTGTTTCTGTTAATAATATTTCAAAAACCGGAATTCGATATATTTCTGAAATTGCAGAGATTTTTGGAATACCATTGATTATGCGTTATGAAGGAAATTGTTATTATTTTAAAGAAAATACTATTACTCCGCTTGATAATGGAAGCACTTTTAGAATTAAGAACTTTAAGTTTTATTTTTTTAATCAATCAAGTGAATTTTTATTCCAGATTTTAGATTCTCGAATTGAAAATCCAGAATTTATTATTGTTGATAATTTTAATGCTAAAATACCAGATATTGAGCTAAATTCCTTATCTACTGTTATATCTTCATATCTTTTGTCTGTTGATCAATCTGTTTTGAAATTGTATAAACCTGAAAATAATAGAAGTTATGATTATAAATTAAGAGATCATTTTGTTTTAAAGTTTGATATGCAGATTCTTGAAAAATTGAAAAATGGAATTACTAAAATTGATCCCAGAAAGCTGGAAAATCTTGTGAAATATATATAACTCTGTTACTAAAAATTAAACTAAGTGTTGTTATATTTCATTTTTAATGTATTGACATTTTATGAAATTATAGTAAAATATAAAATGCGTATGCCATTTTGGTATGGCATTTTTTGTTATATAATAACAAAAAATAAACATATGAATGGAGGAAGAAAATGGAACCAGAAATGTATGAAGATGAATTGACGTTATCTGATATTCTAAGGATTTTCAAACGAAGAAAAATAACTTTTTTTGTAATTTTAATTCTGACTATCTTATTAACAGGTTTATATTTGTTAAAAACACCTGCAACATATGAAGCTTCTCTTACTTTTGAAATGAAGGATGTTTCTTCAACTTCCTCTTTACTTTCACAATATGGAAGTCTGGCTTCAATGGTTGGAATTAACCTTGGTGGAAGTAAGGGAAATTCAATTAGTAATACCATTGAAAAGATGAAGTCTGATAAGATCCTAACAGCTGTTATTGAAAAAAATAATCTGGTGGAGTTGTATAATTCTAATAGAAATCCATCTTTTATTGATAAATTGTTAAATAGAGGTGGAGAAGTTAAGTTAAGAGATATTATTAATAATTTAAGAGAAAATGTTTCTATTGCTCAACAAAAGGATACGTCTTTTATTAAAATCTCTTATAAGTCAACGAAGCCAACTCTCGCTGCATCTATTGTAAAATCTATATATACAGAATATCTTAAATACGATAAAGAGGAATATCTCAATGATTCTGAATATTACCTTTCTAACTTAAAAAAATTATTTGGCCCTGTTGAAAAAAAATATATGGAAATACAGAAAAAATTGCTTGATTTCCAGGTTGATAACAAAATCTTTAATGAACAGGCTTTAGATCCTTATGTTTCGCAATATTCAAAATTGTATTTTTCTTTAATTGATATTGAATCAAAAAAGAAGGAATTGGAAGCTTCTATAAAATCTGTGGAGGATTCTATTTCCGCTTTAAATCCTGATATGAAAAAATTCTTTCTTGAAAATAATGGAAATATTGGTAGCTTGAAAAATCAGCTTGTTTCTTTAAAGATTGAATATGAAACTTTAAAACTCACTTCTTCACAAAATCCAAAATTATTGGAATTGGAATCAAAAATAAAGGTTATTGAAGAAAATTTAAAGGCTCAAATGAATGAAATTTTAAATAATAATCTGAAATTTCTGGTTTCAACTGATCCAGATGCATATAAGCAATATGTTTCAAATAAAATTCAACTTGAGTTGCTTGATGTAATGAAGGCTTCAACTGTTGCTGTTCTTAATAAAATTGATGCTGATATTAAAGCAAAATCTCCATTATTATATGAATACTTTCAGTTGAAAAAGGATTCAAAGATTTTGCAGGAAAAATATGAAATGCTTAAAACTTCAATAGAAACTGAAGAATTAAAAAGAAGCTTTTATAAACCAAGTTTGAGTATTATAAATGATGTTTATATTCCTTATAAACCTGTTGCTCCTAATAAGAAATTAACTCTGGCTATAGGTATTGTTCTGGGATTTTTCCTTGGAATACTTGGTGTGTTTATTAAGGATTATAACGATAAGAGAATTAAGGATTGTTCTGAACTTTCACGTATTTTAAAAAGCCCTGAGTTTATTATTACCAGAAAAAATAGACGAAATGAAATTAAAAAACTCGCTAATTATATTTATGTAAAAGGGTATCATAATAAAACTTTGGGATTTACTGCTGTTGATTATAATGAATTTCTTGATATAGTTGAAGAGGTTAAACTGGATCTTTCTCAACTTGTTAATAAAAGAGATTTAAGAATTAATATTTTACCTGATATTGATAATCCAGATTTTATACTTCACGAAGATGATGTTGATTATACATTTGTGTTTATTTATAGAGAAAAATCAACTTTAGAAAATATTGAAAAATATAAGGATTATTTGAAGAATAATTATATTGTTTTTGTTGAATAAATAAAAAAATCACCGTGGATTGTTCTAATAAGAATTAGAAACTAATCCACGGTTTTTTAATCCCCATCCTGTATTTGTTTGATTATTGTTGTGAGTTTTTGGGGAATGTGTTTATAAATGTGTTATAAATATGGAATAGGTCTTTTTCATTGTAAAAGCGCATGCCGCGTGTTTGAAGGTCTCCTGTTATAGGTTGAACATTAAGGTATTTTACAAGCTTTCTAAGTAGGTCAGGATCAAAATTATATTTTTGACAAAAATAGGGTATGGTTATCACTATCCCCATCCTCCTTTTTCTACTTTTTTGTTTTTTTACAGATATATTTTACTACAAAATAGAGCTGATGTAAAGAGGTGTTTTTTAATTTTTTGAGTCAATTTTTTGAATGTTATTTTTAATTTTTATGATTTTAATTTTCAATTTCTTCTATTTCATCTTTTATTTCTTCTAATTTTTCATCTATTTCTGCTGATAACAGTTGAAGCTGTTTATCAAGCTCTTTGTTGAAGTTTTCTTGTAATTCTTTTAATTCCTGAATTTTTTCTTTATCTTTTTCTTTTGATATTTCTGTTAGCATTTTAAAAAATTGATCCATTATGTTCAGGAGTAATATTTTTAAAAAATCCCACATAACATATCCCCTTTCATGGTATTTTTTAAAACAACCGGGCTTTTAATGCCCGGTTGTATGTTATTGAATTAAATCAAAGAGTTCATTGGTTGTTGTATCAACTATTGTTGCGCTGTCTTTTTCGTATCCTGAAGGAATAAATACTCCAACAAATGAGTCCATTGCATTTTGTACTTCTGTATCTGTTAAGTCTGCTTTTGGATCATTGAGATAAATTGTTTTTCTTTTTCCGTCTGTGCTATTTACAAATGACATTCTTAATTTTTTTGCCATGCCACATCACCTCCATTAAGCCTGTAATTCGTAATTTTCTATTTTTTCAATTTTAAGTAATGGTTTTTCACATAATGATGCAAAGTTGTTTGATGCTGTGTAAACCTGATCATCTGTTGCTCCTGGCATTATGGTAAATGATTTTCTTTTAATAATCTTTTTTCCGTTTGCGTCTAATCCATAGTCAAACCCTATTCTAACTTTTTCCCCTGCACTTAATTTTGTTGCCATACTTTCATCTCCTTTCATTTTTTTGTTTTTATTTTTTCTCTGTCAGCGCTGACGATTGTAGTATATCCCATTGTTTTTGCAGGGGAATATTCAACAATTTATTGGCAAATTTCGTTACTAACGCGTAACATTATCCGGCGTAAAAAAAGAAATTTTTCATTTAATTTCAAAATATTGATTGCTAATTTTAATTTTGGGAGAATGGTTTTATGCTATAATTATAATGCAATATTTATACTTGATAATAATTGGTTAATAGCGCTTAATATAAAGGAGGCTTTATGGATAATATAAATATAATTCAAAAAAGAACTGTAAGAAGAGGCTTCAAAAAATCAATATATGGTTTAATATTGATGGTTATTGATTTTTTAATCCTAACTTCTTTACATTTTATTCCTAAAATTTCAATATTTGACAGAACAGATCCTTATCTTATTTTTATTTCTTCAGGAATATTGATTGTAATATATATATTTAAAAAGATGTATTATTTTGAGAGTTATTTATTCTGGGATGAACTTGTTAATGTCATACATTCCGTAACTATATATTTCTTTATTATATTACTATTGGTAATTGTTAGAAAGAATTATATTGATTTGTTTAAGTTGTTTGTTATTTCATTATCTTTTGCTATGTTGGATGCTTTTTTCAGATATATATACAGAAGATTTTTAATAAATTTTGATTTGCTAAAAACAAATGTTATTATACTGGGAACAGGTGAATTGGCCAACATGGTATATGATAAAATGAAAGAACATCCTTTTACTATGTATAACTTTTTAGGTTTTTTGGAAAGTGATTTTGATTCAGATAAAATAGTTGAAAAAAATAGAATTATAGGTTCTATTAATAAGATAAATGATATTATAAAAGAGAATTCTGTTGAGGAAATTTTTATTGCCATACCAAATTTATCCAAAAAGGATCTTTCTGAAATTATGTCAAAATTTGAACGACTTGTTAGAAAAATTAAATATATTCCAGATTTGTATGGCTTAATGAGTTTTTCAACTCAAATTCAAGATCTTGATGGAATTCTTACAATTACTGCAGTTCAGGAATTATTAAATCCTATAAATAAGATTTTAAAGCGTTTTTTTGATATTTTGGGTGCTTTGATTGGAGTTATATTTTTAATTCCGTTAACCGTATTTGTATGGATTGGAATAAAATTAGAAGATAATGGACCTGTTTTTTTTAGACAGAAAAGAATCGGTCAGGATGGAAAGGAATTTTATGTTTTGAAATTTAGAACAATGATTGTTGATGCTGAGAAGAGATTAAAGGAAATGATGGAACGTGATCCAAAAATAAAAGAAGAATATTTAAAATATAAGAAATTAAAGAATGATCCAAGAATTACGAAAATTGGAAAGTTTTTAAGAAAAACATCACTCGACGAATTCCCGCAATTTATTAATGTTTTAATGGGAGATATGAGTGTTGTTGGCCCCAGACCATATCTTCCTGCTGAAAAAAATGATATGAAAGAAAGTTATCATACGATAATAAAGGTTAAACCTGGAATTACTGGAATGTGGCAGGTAAGTGGTAGAAATGAATTAAACTTTGAAGAAAGATTAAAATTAGATGAGTATTATGTTAGAAATTGGTCATTATGGCTTGATGCGATAATACTATTGAAAACCGTTAAAACAGTTATAACAAAGAAAGGAGCTTATTAGTGAATAAAAGATTAGTTTCTATAATAAAAAGATATCCTCCAGAAATCGGAGGTATGGAGGTTGTTGCAAAAGAAATTAATAGTAGTTTAGATAAAATAGAAAAACTGGTTATTACTTTTAATAATAAAAATAGTTATAATGTTGATTTTGTTGAAGAAGTTAAAGTTTATAGACTACCTATATGGTTTGATCGATTCTCTGTACGATATTCCCCAATGTATAATAAAAGTTTAAACAATATCATCAGAAATGATGATATTTTGTTTTATCATTATGCATCTGGTCAACCTGAATTATTTTTTATTTTCAATCATAGAATAAAAGATAAAAAGTTTAAAAAAATTGTTTTTTATCATATGGACGTTGATGGTAGAGGATTAATGAGCAATTTATATAATTCTTATGTTAAAAAGTTTTTCTTTCCTTATTTTGATAAAATAATAGTAACTTCTCCAAATATAATTAAGACTTCTCCAGTTTTAAGGGATTTTAAAGATAAGATAGAAGTTGTTCCTTTATTTGTTGATACAAGTCATTTTTATCCTAGAAAGGATAATGTTAGATATAAATTTGTTGATAATGATGAAAAACTGATTTTATATGTTGGAAGGTTTGGTAGATATAAAGGGCTTGAATATTTAATTGAATCTTTGAGATTTTTACCTGAAAATTATAAATTACTTTTAATTGGTAAAGGAAAGAAAGAAAAAGAATTAAAGGATTTAGTAAAAAAGCATAATTTTAATAATAGAGTTATTTTTCTAAATCATGTTAAATATCAGGATTTACCGTTTTATTATTCTGCGGCTGATGTTTTTGTTTTACCTTCTATTGATAGAGGTGAAGCTTTTGGATTAGTCGCACTTGAAGCAATGGCATGTGGAATACCTGTAATCACCACAGAATTAGGTACAGGAACTACATATCATAATATAAACGGAGAAACAGGTATTCATGTTCCTCCAAAAAACTCAAAAGAAATTGCAAACGCTGTAAATACAATTGTTTCACAGGACTGGAAAAATAAAAAAAGTGATATAATAATTAATAGAGCTAAAGATTTTGATATTAAAGTGTTTCAAAAAAAGATTAAAAAAATATTAGAGGTGTAATAATGAAAAAAATTTTGATCTTAGATCATGCATATTGGTATGGTGGAGCAGAAAAGGTTCTTGTTGAATTTTTAAAAGGATATGATAGAAATAAATATGATATAACTGTTGGTGTAACATGTGAAAGTGAATTCACTAAAAGATTAAAAGAAATTAATGTAAAATATAAAGTTTTTCCTTTAAGTAAAGAGATACTTGATATTAGCAGGTCTAAATTATCTATGAAAATACTTTCAAATTTTAGTGAGTATAGAAAAATGGTAAAAAATATAGAAAAATTTACTAAAGAAGAAAAAATAGATTTAATTTTTACAAATTCTATGAAAGCTCATATTTACGGTGGTCAAATTTCAAAAAAAACTGGAGTTAAAGCAATCGCGAGAGTTCATGATGATATTAATAATGATTTTATAAAACCTTTAAAACTACTTTTAAAAAATGTTTTTAATAATAATTTTTGTCATATTTCGTGTGTTTCTAATTCGGTAAGAAAAACTCTCATAGACATTGGTGTTCATTCTGAAAAATTATCCGTTTTATATAACGGTATTACTTTTGGAAAACCTGAAAAAAATATCGATTTTTATAGAAGTTTATATAATATATCTGAAAATGATTTTATTATAGGAACCGTTGGCTGGATTCAGCCACGAAAGAATCAATTATTAATTTTAAAAGGATTATACCCTATTTTAAAAAATAATATTAAACTAATGATTGTTGGGGGGGTTACAGAACCTAACAAAAATTATTACGAGAAAATTATTGAATATATTAAATCAAAGGATTTAGAAAATAATGTAATTTTAGTAGGCCATACAACTGATGTAATTGGTCATTATGATATTATGAATGTTTTAATTCATTATCCTGAATCTGATCCGTTACCTACAGTATTAATTGAAGGTATTAAAGCAGGAAAAACAGTTGTTGCAAGGAATATAAGTGGAATACCAGAGATTTTAAATCATCATAATGGATATCTTGTTAATTCAATTGACGAAGCTAAAGATATTATTTTTAATATATATAAATATCCTGAAAAATATAAATTAAACGTAGATATGGAAGATTTTGAAAAAATTTTTTCTTATGAGAATTATATAAAAGGGATAGAGGAGTTATTTGAAAAATGATTTTTAATTTAAAAGATATTATACTTTTGAGTTTTAATATTGCTTTTCTTTTTTCGTTTTTCAATATTGTTCCTGCATATCCTATCTTTGTTGTTTTGGGTATAACTTTTTTAATGTTATATGTATATATTCCCGAAAAATTAGAATTTTCAAGAACAAATAAATTCTTTTTTGTTCTCGGTTTTTTTTATTTATTTAGCGCTATGATTAGTGGTGTAAAACCTATCGGATTTTTTTCATACAAAAATTTCAGATACGATAGTAATTTTTATATTACTTATATGCCGCTTTTTTTGCCTTTTTTAAATGAACATTTTAAATCTGGCATTAATTATAAAAGATTACTAATAAAAATTTATAGTTTTATTAGTTTTATAACCTTACTTTTGACTTTATCTTTTTTATTAAAACATCCCATTGGAGGTGTTGAAGAAGATACAGGAATATATCATTATTTATTTAAGGCACATAACGCAGCTGGTGGATATTATTTAATGATTTCTTTATTTGGTTTGTTTTTGTTTTTTGAAAAAAAGTCGTTTTTTTATGGTTTTCTTTTTGTTTCTAATGCTGCGGCTCTATATTTTACCAAATCTCGTGGTTCTTTATTGGCTTTTTTGTGGGTAATGGGACTGTTAATAATCGACTTTTTATTTAAAAATAAAAAACTTAAAAAAGCTTATTATATTTTAACAATAATTGGTTCTATTTTGATTATAGGTGGAGCTTATTATTTATCAAAAGAACATGGAGTTTATAATTTACAACCTACTAATGCCGAGGTTTTCGATTTAAATAATCCTAACCGAACTGCTAATATTTCAGACAGGCTTTTTGTACTTTGGCCAAGAGCTATAGATGATTTTTTAAGAAGTCCTTTATTTGGTATTGGATTTACACGTTATAATGATTTGCCTTATCGTTTCATAGGAATTGAACATGTTTTTATGATTAATACATCAACGGTTCTTTTCTCAGATGCACATGCACATAATTCTTTTTTACATATACTAGCTGAAACAGGAATAATAGGTTTTATTTTTTTAATCTTATTATTAAAAGAGCTGTTTTTTATTGCAAAAAAAATACCTGATAAATTCTTTTCTCAATATGTTTATTATTCAATATTTGCTATAATTATTTCTGGACTTACAGAACATAGAATATACACTCCTGCTCAGGTTATGCCTTTTACTATTATTTTAGAAATAATCATTTATATATATTATAATCAAATTTATGTGGAGGATGAAATAAATGAGAAATGAAATTACTTTAAGAGATATTCTTAATACATTAAAAAGACGGTTTTATATAATAATAATTGTTTTTGTTTTGGTTTTTTGGGGAATTATGTATATTTATAACTTTTCCCCAAAATGGTACCTATCCTATATGGAAATTGAATTAAATTTAAATCAAAATAATTCTTCAAATCAAATTGAATCTCTTTTTAATTTCGGTAGTTCTAACACCGAATTAAAAGCAGAAATTGAAAAAATGAAAACCGATGAAATTCTAAGAAATATTGTTAGAGATTTTAATTTAGTCGAATTGAAAAACAAATCACGTCATATTATAGATAGATTACGTGGAAAAATTTATTATGAAAGAGATTTAATAGAGATTCTTAGAAATCAATTGAAAATAGAACCTGTTGAAGGAACAAACATTTTGAAAGTTTCTATACAAAAATCTTCCCCTGAAGATGCAAAAATGCTCATTGATGCCTGGTTTAAATATTATAAATTATATAGAGAAAATTATCAAAAAAAGGTTAATGCTGAAAAACTTGAATATTTAAATCCTATTCTGAAAAAAGTTGAAAATGATTTAGATGAAATTTCCAAAAAAGTTTTAGATTTTGAATTAAAAAATAAAATTACAGAAAATAATCCTTTAATGGATAAGTATTATGAAATAGTGAAAGAATTATATCAGTATGAAGAAGAAAAAAATACTTTAGATATTAAAGTTAAAAACTTTGAAAATGTGTATTTGAATATCGATCCTCAAATGAAAGAAATTTATCTTACAGAAAAAAATCAGCAAATTAAAAACATAAAATTAGAATTAGAAAATACACAATACGAATATGAAACTGTTAAAATTTTATCTCCAAATTCACCAAAAATTATTGAATTAAAAACAAAGATAGATGTGTTAAAAACTCAGTTAGAAAAAAAGCTAAATGTAATTATAAACAATAAGGATATTTATCTTAGTTCTATATCTTCTGATTTATTAAGTCAATACAAAGAATTAAAATATTCCTATGAAGTATTGGATACAAGATATCAAATGCTAAAGAATCTTGAAAAAGAATTGAGTAAAAAAATTATAGATCAATCTCCTGTTATGTATGAATATTTAAAACTAAAGAAAGAACAAAAGGTTTTAGAAGAAAAATATGAAATAATTAAAAATACGATAGAACAAATTACTATTAATAATTTATTGAATGCCAACAAAATAAAGGTTATTAATTCTTCATTTACGCCAACAAGAGCTATTTTTCCATCTTTTAAAATGGTTTTTATTGGTGGATTTTTGCTTGCATTTTTTATAGGATCCATTGTTGCTTTAAGATTTGAATTAAATGATAATAAAATTTACTCATTAAAGGATTTTGAATATAATTTTAAAACTCCTGAGGTCGTAATAAATAGTAAAAAAAATATACATGATATTTCTAAGTATATTTATGGATTAAATAAAAATAATATTTTGATTTTAAACACGATAACTAAAAAAGATATACTTGAAAAAATCGAAAATATGTTGCATGAAGAACTTAAAAATTTGGACTATAACTTTATTTCTATTTCTGAACTTACCATACCAAAAATTAAAAAATTAGAAACCGAATTAAAATCTAATAATAATATTATTTTTTTACAAAATTTCGATAAAAATGATTTTGCTATTTTAAATAGTATTTTTGATCATATTATATTTATAATTGCCGAAAAATTTTCGGATATAAATATTTTATTATCTATTCCTAAAAAGGATATCATTTTTATAAAAAAGAATATTATTAAAAATTTAAAACGAGGTAATTAAACATGAAAATTTCCACTATAATAACTTATTACAATGGGGATATAAATTTCTTTATACAATTACTAGAATCTATAAATTTAGCTTCACAAAAAGTTAGGAATTTTATTCATGATTTTTATCATGAAATTATTATTATTAATGATTCTAACAATATACACACAAAAGAAAAAATTAATACAATATTTAAAAAAAGAAATTTTCATGTTGATGAAATCAAGATTATCACTAATGAAGAAAATTTTGGAATTATAAGAAGTCGTATGATAGGAATTGAAAACACCAATGATACAGATTTATTTCATATAATTGATCAAGATGATTTTATCGATGAAAATTTCTATGTTAATTCAATTACTCTATTAGAAAAATATCCAAAAGTAGATGTTATTGTTTCTAATAAGACACTTTTTATTACTGAAAAAAATAATTATATAAAATCTGAGTTGATAAAAGGAATTGATAATAAACTTTTAAATAGATACAATTCTAAAATTTTAAAAAAATATTTGTATGGTGGAAATATGATTACTTCTATAGGAAATTATATATTTAAAGGATATCTAAAAGAAAAAATTGTATATTTTTACAAATCCGTTCCACAAATAATTTCAGGTTCTGATGAATATATATTATCTTTATATTTGTTAGGTAATAATTGTAATTTCTTATTTTCTAATGATTTATTACTATACTATAGATTACATAATTCTAATACATCAAAAATTTTAGGAAATAAATTTTATGACAAGGATTTAAATGGAATTCACTTTTTATATAAATCAAATATAATAACATTCTCTCAGTATAAAATTTCTAGCAATATTATAAATTTAATTGCTATACTACATGATGAAAAAACTTCTTTATTCAAAAAAATCCTTTATTCAATAAAAAACATTTATTTGTTTATCATTCGCTTATATTACAGTAAAATATTGTGGAGAAAAAAGTTTTTAAAAAGGAGTCAAAACCATGAAATCAATAATCCTATCAGGAGGAAGCGGAACAAGACTATATCCAATAACCAAAGCTGTTAGTAAACAATTATTGCCGGTATATGATAAACCAATGATATACTATCCACTATCAACAGTAATGCTTGCTGGAATAAGAGAAATATTGATAATAACAAATCCTGAATATATTGAATTATATAAAAGGTTATTTGGTGATGGATCACAACTAGGATTAAGAATTGAATACAAAATCCAGGAAAAACCAAGAGGATTAGCAGATGCTTTTCTAGTAGGTGAAGAATTCATTGACGGCGATAAATGTATGCTAACCCTTGGGGATAATATATTCTATGGCCAGGGATTTAGCGCAATGCTAAAAAGGGCAGGTTCATTAGAAAAAGGAGCGGTAATCTTTGGATATTATGTAAAAGATCCAAGAAGTTATGGAGTAGTGGAATTTGATGAAAATGGAAAAGTAATAAGTTTAGAAGAAAAGCCTGAGAAACCAAAAAGCAATTATGCAATACCAGGATTATATTTCTATGATGAAAGAGTAGTAGAATTTGCCAAACAATTAAAACCATCAAAAAGAGGAGAATTAGAAATAACAGATTTAAATAGAATGTATTTAGAATTAAGCGAGCTACAAGTAGAATTATTTGGTCGTGGGTTTGCATGGCTTGATATGGGAACATATGATGGTTTAATAAATGCTTCAAATTTCGTAGAGACAATACAAAAAAGGCAAGGATTCTATATTGGATGTATAGAAGAAGTAGCATATAGAATGGGTTATATAGATAGGGAACAATTATACAGGCTTGGAAAAGAATTAGAAAAAACAGAATATGGAAGATACTTAATGGAAATAGCAGATGGAGTGAGAGAATGAGCAAATTCAAAAAAATAGAAACAGGAATAGAAGGATTATATATAATAGAACCTACTGTATTTGGTGATCATAGAGGTTGGTTCATGGAAAGTTATTCATATGAAGAATTCAAAAAAATAGGAATAGATATAGTTTTTGTTCAGGATAATCACTCATACACAGCAAACAAAGGAACAATAAGAGGAATCCATTTTCAAAACAATCCAAAAGCACAGACAAAATTAATAAGATGTACAAAAGGAAAAATATTAGATGTAGTAGTGGACTTAAGAAAAAACTCACCAACATACAAAAAATGGATAGCAGTAGAATTAACAGAAGAAAACAAAAAAATGCTATTAATTCCAAAAGGATTTGGACATGGATTTTTAACATTAACAGATAATGTAGAAGTACAATACAAAGTAGATGAATACTATTCAAAAGAACACGATAGAAGTATAATATATAACGATCCAGAAATAAATATAAACTGGGAATTAGAAAAATATGGAATAACAGAACCAATACTATCAGAAAAAGACAAAAATGCACCATTATTAAAAGATAGCGATATAAACTTTGAATAGGTGATAAAATGAAAATATTAATAACCGGAGCAAATGGACAATTAGGACAGGAATTTCAAAAATTATTTGAAAAAGAAAATATAGAATATATACCAACTGACCATAATGAATTAGATATAACAAATCTAAAAAAAATAAGAGAATTTGTGAAAGATAAAAAGATAACCCATATAATAAACTGTGCAGCATATAATCTCGTAGATAAAGCAGAAGAAGATTGGAAAACGGCATACAATGTGAATGGATTAGCAGTAAGAAATCTATCAATAGTAGCAAATGAAATAAATGCAGAAATAATACATTACTCAACAGATTATGTATTTGATGGAAAAAAAACAAAACCATATACAATATATGATACTCCTAATCCTTTAAACAAATATGGTGAAAGTAAAGTATTAGGAGAAAGGTTTATACAAGATATAGCAAATAAATATTATCTAATAAGAGTAAGCTGGGTATTTGGAATAGGAAACAATAACTTTGCAAAAAAAGTAATACAATGGTCAAAACAAAATGAAATATTAAAAATAGCAGATGATGAAATAAGCGCACCAACATATGCAGTTGATTTAGCCTATGCAACATATAAGCTAATAAAAGAAAAAGCATATGGACTATATCACATTACAAATGGAAAAGCATCAAGATATGAATGGGCGGAATATATATTAAAACAAATAAACTGGAATGGAAGATTAGAAAGAGCAAGTAAAGATGATTTTAATTTACCAGCAAAAAGACCTGGATATTCAGTACTTGATAACAATGGACTAAAAGAAACAATAAACCATGAAATGCCAGAATGGCAAAATGCAACAGACAGATTTCTAAAAGAATTAAAAGAAACGGGGGAAATATAACAATGAACATATTAGTAACAGGAGTAGCAGGATTCATAGGAAGCAATTTTGTATATTATTATCTTGAAAAATACAAAGACAGAAAAATAATAGGATTAGATAAACTAACATATGCAGGAAACTTAGAAAACCTTGAAAAACTAACCCAGGAACAAAAAGAAAGGTTTATATTCATAAAAGGGGATATAAACAACACAGAACTATTAGAATACATATTTGAAACATATAAAATAGAAGGAATAATAAACTTTGCAGCAGAAAGTCATGTAGACAGATCAATACATGATCCACAAATATTCTTAAAAACAAATGTACTTGGAACCCAAACACTATTAAACGTAGCAAAAAAATACTGGCAAAAAGACACACAAAAATTCAAAGAAGGAGTAAAATTCTTACAGGTATCAACAGATGAAGTATATGGATCATTAGGACCAACGGGATACTTCACAGAAAAAACACCATTAGATCCACACAGTCCATACTCAGCAAGCAAAGCATCAGCTGATCTAATAGTAAAAGCATACCATGACACATACAAAATGCCAATAAACATAACAAGATGTTCAAACAACTATGGACCATATCAATTCCCGGAAAAACTAATACCGTTAATGATAAACAATGCATTAAATCATAAAGAATTACCAGTATATGGAGATGGAAAACAAATAAGGGATTGGTTATACGTAACAGATCATTGTAGAGCAATAGATTTAGTATTTGAAAAAGGAAAAAACGGAGAAGTATACAACATAGGTGGTCATAACGAAAAAGAAAACATATATATAGTAAAAAAAATAATAGAAATACTCAGAGAAAAAACAGGAGATAAACAAATAAACGAAAACCTCATAACTCACGTAAAAGACAGACTTGGACATGATAGAAGATATGGAATAGATCCAACAAAAATAAAAGAAGAATTAGGATGGGAACCAGAAATAATGTTTGATGAAGGAATAGAAAAAACAATAGAATGGTATTTAAACAATAAAGAATGGATGGAAAGAGTTATTTCTGGTGAATATTTGGAGTTTTATAGGAGGAATTATTATAATGAATAATGAAGATAGAGAAATAATTAAACAATTAAAAGAAGCAAAAAATTACAAACAAATAAAAATTGAATTTTTAAGTGCTTATTTAATTTCTGAAAGAATTTCACCGTATTTTTCAGTTTACTTTATAAAGAAAAATATAATTCCAAATAAAATAACTATTTACATGATTCTTAGTGGTTTAATTGGTGCTTTTTTATTTGCTTTACCATTTTTATGGTCTAAAATACTGGGAGCTATTTTTATTCATTTGTGGTTTATTTTAGACTGTTCCGATGGAGAAGTTGCAAGATATACAAAAACTTTTTCAAAATATGGAAAAGAATTGGATTATATAGCTCATGTTATTAATCATCCGATATTTATATTGTCATTTTTTTTATCATTAAATCAACTACAAAGATATAATCCTTTTTACCTTTCTATTATTTTAAGCACTAGTATTGTTTTAGATTTAATAAATAGAAATGTAACTACGTTAAATTATATAATCGATTTAAAAGAGAGTAAAAAAGCATCCAAAACTAATATTAAACAAAATAAAATAAAAAACATAATTTGGTTTTTCATAAATATTTTTTTGATTTATCCAAATATTGTTTTATTTGGCGTTTTTTTATATTTTATAGATTATTTTTTTCACTCTAATTTATTATATTTTTATTTTATATTAAATGTATTAGTTACATCATTAATTCAAATTAGGGCAATATATAAAATAATTAAAAAGTTCTATTTTAGTTGATAAATTAAAACTGAGGTGAAAAAATGCAAGCTATTATATTAGCAGCCGGAATGGGAAAAAGATTAAAAGAATTAACTAAAGACAATACAAAATGTATGGTAAAAGTTAATGGAATTACTTTAATTGAACGTATGCTTAAACAATTAGACAAATTAAATTTATCTAGAATAATTATTGTAATTGGATATAAAGGAGAAAAACTTAAAAATTTTATTAATACTTTAAAAATTAAAACACCAATTACTTATATTGAAAATACTGTATATTATAAAACTAATAATATTTATTCTTTATATTTAGCAAAAGATTATCTAGCAAACGAAGATACTATATTATTAGAATCAGACATTATTTTTGAAGATAAAGTAATTGAAAGAGTTGTTAAGGATAGAAATGAGACTTTAGCTGTTGTATCTAAATTTGAGAGTTGGATGGACGGAACTGTTGTTACATTAGATGAAGATAATAATATTGTTGAATTCTTAGGGAAAAAACATTTTCTTTTTTCTCAAATTGAAACATACTATAAAACCGTTAATATATATAAATTTAGTAAAAGTTTTTCAAATAATAGATATATTCCTTTTTTAGATGCATATTGTAAAGTAATGGGGCATAATGAATATTATGAAGATGTTTTAAAAGTTATATCCTTACTGGATGGGCCAAAAATTAAAGCTATGATTCTAAATAATGAAACATGGTATGAAATAGATGATGTTCAAGATTTAGATATAGCTGAATCTTTATTTGCAGAAAAAGAAAAAAAATTAGAAAAATTTCATAAAAGATATGGCGGATATTGGAGATACCCTAAATTAATAGATTTCTGCTATTTAGTAAATCCATATTATCCAAATGAAAAATTGATCCACGAAATACAAGCAAATTTTAAAAATTTATTAATAAATTATCCTTCTGGTTTAGATGTAAATAATTTGTTAGTGTCCAAATATTTTAATATTAACAAGGAAAATATAGTTATTGGAAATGGTGCTGCTGAATTAATTAAATCTCTTTTAAATAATATTTCCGGAAAACTCGGAATAATTAGACCTACTTTCGACGAATATGCTAATAGATATAATTACAATAATTTAATTGAATATATTCCTGAAAATGAAGATTTTAAGTATACTGCTGAAGATATAAAAAAATTTTTTGACGATAAAACTATTTCTAATTTGCTAATCATTAACCCTGATAATCCATCAGGAAATTATATTCCAAAAGAAAAAATGTTAAATTTAATAAAATGGAGTAAAGAAAAAAATATAAATATAATATTAGACGAATCTTTTATAGATTTTATTGAATCAGAAGAAAATGGATCTTTGTTAGAAAATGATTTATTAAAAAATAATACTAATCTTATAATTATAAAAAGTATTTCTAAAAGCTTTGGTGTTCCAGGATTAAGATTGGGAATACTTGCTACATATAATTCTGAATTAATAGAAAAAATTAAAAAAGAATTGCCTATATGGAATATAAATTCATTTGCAGAATTTTATTTACAAATTATCGAAAAATATAATGATGATTATAATAAAGCTATAAAAAAGTTTAAATTAGCAAGAAGTAAAATGTATGAACAATTATCTAAAATAGACAATTTACGTGTAATTCCTTCTGAAGCAAATTATTTTATGTGCGAGCTTTTAAATTTTAACGCACAGAAACTGGCAGAAATCCTTTTGAATGACTATAATATATTAATAAAAGTTTTGAATAGCAAAAAGGGTATAAAGGGTGAATTTATACGAGTTGCTATTAGAACGGAAAAAGAAAATGAAATATTAATAAATGCTATTAAAGATATAATGCTTAATAAAAAATAAGTTGGTGGTGTTGTATGTGTCTTTAGTAAAAAAAGCTTCCAAAACTTTTTTATGGACTATTTTAGGAAATTTGATAGGTTTTGGAATGCAGCTTTATATTGCAAAAATTCTAGGTGCAACTGAATATGGTAAAGCAAATGTTATATTCGGTATCACTGGTATGTATGTTGTTTTTTTTAATTTTGGATTGCCCTGGTTAATTGTAAGAGAAATATCTGTATCTGATACAAAAAAATCTGATAAAATATTATCTGAGTATATAATTTTATATTGGATTCTTGATATATTATTTTTCCCCCTTATTTACTACATAACAAAATATTCTTTAATAAAATCAAATATGTTTTCATCCATAAATATATTTTATGTTATTGTTTTATTTCTTTTAATGCAAATATCAGACATTATATTTAATTACTATGTCGGAAAAAGAAAACAAAATATCAGTTCGTTTATAAAAAGTTTTTTAATTAAAATTATATTTATGGTATCTTTTTTTCTTATTTATATTTTTATCTATGATTATAAAGCTTTAGTTATATCCCAAATATTATCTTTGATAATTCCTACAATAATACTTATAAAAAAGTTTTCTTTTCCTTATAAATTAAATTTTTTTCATATAATAAAAAATTCTTGGCAATATTATTTATTAACAGTAACTTATTCCCTTTATACAAATATCTCTAAAGTTCTACAAAAAATTTATTCAACTAATGAAATGGTTGGATATTTATCTTTAGGTATAATGTTAGGTACTTTAGGAGATATTTTGGGAAGCGTTTTAGCAAATATAGCTATACCTGAATTCGCAAGTTATTCTAAAAATAAAGATTATGAAAAAATAAAAATTTTATTCCAAAAAATTTCAAGATATAATACTTATATAATATTACCTATAGTTATTTTTACATTATTTAATTTAAAAAGATTAATTTCATTTTTAGGAAAAGACTATGAAAAAGGGTTTTTAATAATTTCTATTATTGTAATATCTAAATTTTTTGATTCTTTTGTTGGACCAAATGGAACACTATTAAACATGAGTGGACATCAAAAATTTGAAATTTTTAATGGTTTAACAATGATATTTGTAGGAATTACTACAGGTATTATTTTAGGAAATAAATTTGAATGGGGAATTGCTGCTTCTATTGCTTTATCTGCTATTATCGTTAATGTTCTAAAATTTATAGAAGTTGGGATAATATTTAAAATATATCCTTATACTAAATATACACTTTTTTATATTCTGATAAATTCTTTTTTATATTCATTAGTTTTCTATCTTACCAAAGGCTTATCTTCAATATTATTTTGGATAATAATTAATGGTATAATTACAATTATTGCAATAATTTTCTTTTTCGTATTTTCCCCAATAAAAGAAGACAAAAATTTTATAATAAGTTATATTCAAAAACTTTTATCTTAAAATTTATATAATGTAAATAATATTTGAATATATTAAATCATTTTATAATAAAAAAAGATATAACGCTATAAATTACCTCACTTTCTGGAAAAAGAAGTGTATTTGAATTGTTATTTTTTAGTTAAACTCAGGCTGTCCACTAATTTGGGGTAAGTGCAGTTTTTTAAATAATCTGTATAATAAAGTTAGGGTGAATTAAATTGAAAAAGGATTATGAGATTTCTGTTGTCATATTAAATTATAAACAAAAGAACTTAACTAAAAAAGCTGCTTTAAATTTATTAACCCAAAAAGGTATTAATTTATCTATAATTATTGTTGATAATAATTCACTTGATGGTTCTTATGAATACTTACATAAAACATTTGAAAATTATGATAACATAAAAGTTATTTATAATAATGAAAATTCTGGTTATGCCCAAGGTAATAATTTTGGAGTAAAAAAAGCTATAGAATTATTTAATCCTAAATATATAGGTATAATGAATCCTGATGTGCTTTTGCCTAAAGAGAATACATTAAATACCGTTATAAATTTTTTAAATAATAATAGTGATGTTTCTGCAGCTACTGGTTTTATGTTTGAAATGGGGAAAAATTTAAATTTATATAATTTTGCATGGAAATGCCCTGATAAATTTGACGATATAATTATGAATATTCCTATACTTTACAGATTTTTTAATCCTGTTAAATACAAAAAATTAAATGTTGGAAAGAGTGGAGAGCTTTTTGTTGATGTAATACCAGGCTCTTTTTTTGTTATTAGAACTCAAGATTTTGTCAAAGTAAATATGTTTGATGAAGAAACTTTTCTATATGGTGAAGAGAGAATATTAGGAAGAAAAATTAAAAATCAAGGAAAAAAAATATGTGTATTGCCTTACATATATTATTATCATAATCATCCATACAAAAAAGAAGGTCTTAAAAAGAAAATTAAAAGTTATATGATTCTATACAAATCACGATATTATTATAATAAAAAATATAATACACTACCTAATTTTGTTATTCTACCACTATTACATATTTCTTTTTTATTTGGAATCATAGATTTTACTTTAGAACAATTATTACTAAAAATTATATTAAAATTTAGGGGTTGAAACCATGAAATCAATAATCCTATCAGGCGGTTCTGGAACAAGATTATATCCAATAACAAAAGCAGTAAGCAAGCAATTATTACCAGTATATGATAAACCAATGATATACTATCCACTATCAACAGTAATGCTTGCTGGAATAAGGGAAATATTGATAATAACAAATCCTGAATATATTGAATTATATAAAAGATTATTTGGTGATGGATCACAACTAGGATTAAGAATTGAATACAAAATCCAGGAAAAACCAAGAGGATTAGCAGATGCTTTTCTTGTAGGCGAAGAATTCATTGATGGCGATAAATGTATGCTAACCCTTGGGGATAATATATTCTATGGCCAGGGATTTAGCGCAATGCTAAAAAGAGCAGGTTCATTAGAAAAAGGAGCGGTAATCTTTGGATATTATGTAAAAGATCCAAGAAGTTATGGAGTAGTGGAATTTGATGAAAATGGAAAAGTAATAAGCTTAGAAGAAAAACCGGAAAAACCAAAAAGCAATTATGCAATACCAGGACTATATTTCTATGATGAAAGAGTAGTAGAATTTGCCAAACAATTAAAACCATCAAAAAGAGGAGAATTAGAAATAACAGATTTAAATAGAATGTATTTAGAATTAGGAGAATTACAAGTAGAATTATTTGGTCGTGGATTCGCATGGCTTGATATGGGAACATATAACGGATTACTTGAAGCATCAAACTTCGTAGAAACCATTCAAAACAGACAGGGTTTCTATGTTGGATGTATTGAAGAAATAGCATATAGAATGGGTTATATAGACAGAGAACAATTATACAGACTCGGAAAAGAATTAGAAAAAACAGAATATGGAAGATATTTAATGGAAATAGCAGATGGAGTGAGAGAATGAACAAATTCAAAAAAATAGAAACAGAAATAGAAGGATTATATATAATAGAACCTACAGTATTTGGTGATCATAGAGGTTGGTTCATGGAAAGCTATTCATATGAAGAATTCAAAAAAATAGGAATAGATATAGTTTTTGTTCAGGATAATCACTCATACACAGCGGCTTGACCCCTAGATATTGGAGAAGAAATAAGGAAAAATCATTTTTTCACAGAGATAAAAAAATAATAGAAATACTTAGAGAAAAAACAGGAGATGAGCAAATAAATGAAACCCTCATAACGCATGTAAAAGACAGACTTGGACATGATAGAAGATATGGAATAGACCCAACAAAAATAAAAGAAGAATTAGGATGGGAACCAGAAATAATGTTTGATGAAGGAATAGAAAAAACAATAGAATGGTATTTAAACAACAAAGAATGGATGGAAAGAGTTATTTCTGGTGAATATTTGGAGTTTTATAAAAGGAATTATGGAGGGATATAATGAATTTTAAAATTAATAAAAATACTAAAATTTATGTTGCATGTCCGGCAAATGTTGCTACTGGTGGACCAGAATTATTACATCAATTAGTTCATAAAATGAATTTATTTGGAATAAATGCAAAAATGTTTTATTACCCAAATAATATAGAGAATCCTGTACATAAATTTTACAAAAAATACAATAATGCATTTGTTAGAGAAATAGAAGATGATGAAAATAATATTCTTATAGTTCCTGAAGTAAAAACTGATTTAATTTATAAATATAATAAAATTAAAAAAATTATATGGTGGTTAAGTGTAGATAACTTTACAGGTTATCCCAAAAATGTTAAAAAAACTATTAAAATAATATTAAAAAAAATTACAAAACCTAAAAGTTTTTATAATTTTGAAGATTTACCAAATTTGTATCATCTTGTTCAGTCATACTATGCAAAAAACTACCTATTAAAAAAAGGAATAAAAAAAGAAAAAATCGACTATCTTTCGGATTATCTTAATCCTCTTTTTATCGAAAAACAATTAAAAAACAAGAATAAATTACAAAAAGAAAATATCGTTGTTTATAATCCGAAAAAAGGTTATCAATTTACCAAAAAAATTATAAAAAATGCTCCTGATATAAAATTTGTTCCTATCATCAATATGACACCAGAAGAAGTTGCGGATTTATTGTTAAAAGCTAAAGTTTATATAGATTTCGGAAATCATCCTGGTAAAGATAGAATTCCTAGAGAAGCTGCTATATCAAATTGTTGTGTTATAGTTGGAAAAAGAGGTTCAGCTCAATTTAAAGAAGATGTCCCTATAGATGATGAATATAAATTCGATGTAAAAAGTAAAAATATATCAAATATAATTAACAAAATAAGGTATTTATTAGATAATTATGATTATGAAATAAAAAAATTTGAAAATTATAGGAATTTCATATTAGCTGAAGAGAAGAATTTTGAGCAAGATATAAAAAGAATTTTTGTTTTAGAGGAGCTGGAAAAATGAAATATGAAATAGTAATAGTAGGAGCAGGATTGGCTGGAGCAACGGCAGCCAGATTATTAGCTGAAAAAGGTAAAAAAGTATTAGTAATAGAACAACATAAACATATAGCTGGACATTGTCATGATTATAAAAATGAGCATGGGATTACTGTACATACATACGGTCCACATATCTTCCATACAAAAAATAAAAAAGTATGGGACTTTGTAAATAGATTTACAGAATTCCATTATTATCAACATAAAGTATTAAGTTACGCTGAAGGAAAGTTAATACCTTTTCCAATAAATAGAGATACGTTAAAAGAAGTATTTGGAATAGAAATAGGGACACATGAAGTAAAGGAATTTTTAGAAAAAGAAGTGAAAAAATCTAAATTCAATAATCCTCCTAAAAACTTTAGAGATGCGGTTGTATCACAGGTTGGAGAAAGATTATATGAAATGTTCTTTAAAAATTATACAATAAAGCAATGGGAAAGAGATCCAGAAGAATTATCAGCCGAAATAGCAAAAAGAATACCTGTAAGGGAAAATAGAGATGACAGGTATTTTTCTGATCAATATCAGGGAATACCAAAACACGGATATACAAAAATGGTAGAAAATATGTTAGATCATGAAAATATATCCTTACTATTAGGAGCAGATTATTTTGAGGTAAATGATTTATTTGAGTCTGAATTAACAATATATACAGGAGAACTTGATAGATTTTTTGATTACAAATATGGAAAATTAGAATACAGATCGCTTGAATTAAAATTTAAAACTTTTGATAAAGAATATTATCAGCCAGTTGCAACAGTAAATTATCCAAATGATTATGACTGGACAAGAATAACAGAATTTAAACATTTCTTAGATGAAAAATCTAATAAAACAACAGTATGTTTTGAATATCCAAAGGCAGAAGGAGAACCATACTACGTAGTAATGACAGAAGATAATATGGAAAAAAGAAAAAAATACATGGAAGAAGTAGAAAAATTAGAAAAAACAGGAAAATACATATTTGTTGGAAGACTTGCTGAATATAAATACTATAATATGGATCAGGTTATTGAAAAAAGTATTGAAAGAGTAGAGGAGTATTTAAAATAAATGAGTGTTGCAAAAAATTATGTTTATAATACTTTACTTCAAATTTCAAATATTTTAATTCCGTTTATAACAATTCCATATATAACAAGAGTTTTAGATCCTCAAGGAATAGGGATTGTTGCTTATACAAATTCAATAGTTCAATATTTTATATTATTAGCAACATTAGGAATGACATTATATGGCAATAGAACAATTGCATATGTAAGAAATGATAAGAAAGTATTAAATAAAACTTTTTGGGAATTGTTCTTTTTAAAATTATTCACCTCTATTATTTCTATCTTTGTATATGTATTTTTTGTTTTTACTATAAATAGTGATTATAAAATAGTATATTATATTCAATTAATAAATTTAATAGCTGTTGTTTTCGATATTTCATATTTTTTCATGGGAATAGAAGATTTTAAAAAAACTTCTATTCGAAGTATAACAATAAAAATTATTTCTACAATTTTAATTTTTATTGTTATTAAGAAACCTGAGGATTATGTTTATTATGCTTTGATTTCTGCATCTGGAAATTTTGTAGGACAATTTATATTATGGAAGTATCTACCTGAATATATAAAATTAGAAAAGGTTTCTAAAGAAAAAATTTTGTATCATCTAAGAAATACAATAAAATTATTTATACCAATGATTGCAATTCAAATATATACAGTTTTAGATAAAACAATGATAGGAATACTTGCAAATGAATCCGAAGTAGCGTTTTATGATATGTCGCAAAGATTGGTAAAAATGACTTTAGCTTTAGTAACTTCAATTGGAATAGTTATGTTACCTAAAATTTCTAATTTAATTAGTTTGAACGATAATGCAAAAATTACATATTATGCAAGAAAAGTTTTTGATTATATAACTTATGCATCTGTTTTTATAATGCTAATGATGATTATTACAATGCCAACATTTGTTCCAATTTTTTTTGGAAGAGATTTTATTAAGGTAAAAGATATTATTATGATTATAAGTCCTATAATCTTATTTATAAGTTGGAGTAACTTTTTTGGAATTCAATTAATGGTTCCAATGAAATTAGAAAAATATTTAACTTTATCAGTTACCATTGGAGCAATAGTGAATTTTAGCTTAAATTACTTTTTAATACCAAAATATCAATCAATTGGAGCAGCAATTTCAACAATAATAGCAGAATTTTTGGTTGCACTTATTCAAATAACTATAATAAGAAAATACATTAAAATATTTGAAATAACAAAAGGAATTTGGAAACATTTTATTAGTGGTATATTAGTTTATGGTATTCTTTTTCAAGTGACGAAATTAAATATAGAATCGTTAGAAAAAATTATAATAGAAGTATTTTTAGGATTAATTTTATATTTAACATTTGAATTTATTTTAAAATCAGAGATAAATTCTTTAGTTGTTTCAAAAATGATTAGTTTTATGAAAATGAAAAAAAATTAGTTTTGAGGTGAAAAAATGAAAACAGTAATAACATATGGCACATTTGATTTATTTCATATAGGGCATCTTAAATTATTGCAAAGAGCAAAAGAACTAGGAGATAGATTAATAGTAGCAGTTTCAACCGATGAATTTAATGCAATAAAAGGAAAAAAGTCTATAATACCATATGACCAAAGAGCAGAAATAGTTAAAAACATTAAATGTGTTGATATGGTTATTCCAGAAAAAAATTGGGAACAAAAAATTGAAGATATTAAAAAATATAATGTGGATATTTTTGTAATGGGTGAAGATTGGAAAGGAAAATTTGATTTTTTAAAAGAATATTGTGAAGTTGTATATTTACCAAGAACAGAGGGAATATCTTCTACAGAAATAAAACAAATTCTACAACATATTTCTAAATTATCTACTACCGAATTAAAAAAAGCTTTAGATATATTGACAAAAATAGATTTTGAAGAATTGAAAGAAGCTTTTCAAATTTTAGAACAATTAAGAAAAGACTTATGGTAGGGTGGTTTTATGTTACAAAAATTTATTAGGAAGATTGGGTATATAATAAGTAAATTTTTAATATTTTTATTTCCTATAAATAAAAATAAAATAACTATTATAGAAGAAACTCCATTTAGCGGTTCAAATTCTTATGCTCTTTATATTCACTTAAAAAATATAAATAAAAATATAAATAAGAATAATAAATTGAATATTATTTATTTAGAAGGTAAGATTAAATCTTTTAAAGAATATTTTAATTGGTTAAAAAACATATCTTCTTCTAAAATTGTTGTTGTTAGTCATGGACTTCCTTTTAAAAAGAAAAAAAATCAAATTTTCATTCAGTTATGGCATGGAATACCTTTAAAAGCTATGGGACTTTTGGATAAATCTGCAAATTTAAAAGAAAAAAAGTTAGTTATAAAATCAATTAATCAATATGATTATATAATTTCTTCTTCTGATACATATTCAACTTTACTAAACTCAACAGTAGGAAGTTATAAATCAAAATATTTAAACCTTGGATTTCCAAGAATAGATTTTTTATTTAAAAAAGGAAGATTAAATGAAATAGTTGATTTTGATGGAAAAAAGGTTGTTTTTTACATTCCAACATATAGAAAAGGTTATTTAGATAAAATTGAAGGAATTGAAAGATATAATAATATTTTTGGTTTTGAAGATTTTTCATTAGAAATTTTTGATAATTTTTTAAAAGACAATAATATACTTTTTATAGCAAAATTGCATCCATTTGAAGAAGCATATTATAAGAAAATTTATAAAGATTTTAATAGCAAAAATTTTATTTTTTTAAATCAAGATATTTTGAAAGAAAAGAAAATTGATTTGTATGAAATTCTCCCCGATTCTGATTTACTTATAACAGATTATTCAAGTATATATTTTGATTATTTAATTTTAAATAAACCTGTTATTTTCATAAACAATGATATTAAAACTTATTATGAAAAAAGAGGCTTTTTACTATATCCATATGATTTTTGGACTCCCGGATTAAAAGTTTCTAATTTTAATTCTATGTTAGATTCTATCCATAAAATCTTATCTGGCAATGACGATTATTCTACAAATAGAAAGATGATTAGAGATATTTTTTTCTATTACCAAGATCCAAATTCTTCAGAAAGAATTAGTAATTTTATTATTGACTTATTAAAATAGTAGGTGAATTTATGAATATATTATTTATTTCTTACTCAATTATAGAAAATGATATTAGAACTCAAGAACTTTTAAAAGTTATCAAAAATTTTGGAGATGTTACTTTAGTATCTCCTGTAATTAATGATAATACATATATTAAAGAAGTAAAAAAACATATAAAACTAAAAATTAAAAAAAATGAGTATTTAACTTTTAAAAACTATAGTAGATTCATTTTTTTATCTTTAAAAACTGCTATAAAAACTAAAAAAATTGATATATTTTTTGTTGATAATTATTTAGCTTCTATTCCCGCTATTTTCATTCTAAAATTTAGAAAAAGTAATTTTGTTTTTCAAGATGTTAGAGAATTATATTTATTATCAGAAAGAAAAGGTTTTAGAAAATTACTAACTTATTCTGAAATAAAATTAATGAAAAAAGCTGATCTTGTAATTGCAGCTAATGAATATAGAGCAAAAATTATGAAAGACTTATATAATTTGTTTGATAAACCTTTTGTATTTGAAAACATAAGAAAAATTGAAAAAGTTTATAACAAAGATTTATATGATAAAAAATATAATTCCTATTTCTCAAACAATAAATTTAACTTAATTTATACAGGTGGTTATGAAGTTGAAAGAAAAACAGATTTACTTGTTAAAAGTATGATTAATTTAAAAAATTGCAATTTGTTTATTGTTGGTGGGGGAAAAGACGAAGATAAAAGAATTTTATTCAATATAATAGATCAATATAAGTTAAACAATGTTTTCTTATTTGACAAATTAGCTCTTGATGAATTAAAATATTTAATTGATAACTCACATATTGGAATTGTCACATATAATGATGATACATATAACAATAAATATTGTGCTTCAGGAAAAGTTTATGAATTTCTATTTTCAAAAATACCAATAGTTACTTCTGAAAATCCCCCTTTAAAAGAATTATGTGAAAAATTTAAAATTGGAGAATCCAATAATAACTTTTATTTAGCAATTAAAAAAGTTTTAGATAATTATGATTTTTATAAAAAAAATGTTTTAAGGTATATAGAAAATATATCTGTAGAAAAAAATAGAGAAAAATTATATTTAAAAATTAGAAATTTAATTAATGATGGGGGATAGATATGGAAGAAAAAAAAGTTTCAATTATAATTCCTGTTTTAAACGAAGAAAAACATATAGAAAAATGTATTGATTCATTGATTAATAATGATTATGAGAACAAGGAAATTATTGTTGTTGATGGAATGAGTGAGGATAGAACTCGTGATATTTTAAGAAAATATGAGAATATCAGGATTATTGATAATCCTGATAAGACAACTCCTATTGCTTTAAATATTGGTTTGAAAAATGCAACTGGTGATTATATAATGATTGCCGGAGCACATACTACTTATTCTAAAAATTATATTTCAGCCTGTGTTAGACGACTTGATGAAGATAAATGTGATGTTGCTGGAGGAAAGATGGTAACTATTCAGGGAAAAGACACGCCTGTAGCGAAAGCTATTTCTATAGTTTTATCTCATCCGTTTGGAATTGGAGGGGCAAAGTATAGATTGGAAAACGATAAAGAAGAGTATGTTGATACTGTTGCATACGGTGTTTATAAGCGAGAAGTTTTTGAAAAATTGGGAGGTTTTGTTGAAAAGCTCAGAAGAAATCAGGATATTGAGATGAATTTAAGAATTAAAAATGCAGGATTCAGAATAATGCTGGTTCCTGAAGCAGAAGCTTATTATTATGCTAGAGATAATTTTAAGGATTTGTGGAAGAATAATTTTAATAATGGGTTATGGGTAATTTTAAGTACTCATTATGCAAGAAAGGCTTTTTCTTTAAGACACCTTGTGCCTTTGTTTTTTGTGTTGTTTTTGGTTTTAGGTGGTGTTTTTTCTATTTTTTATCCTATTGTAAGAATTCCTTATTTTTCAATTTTAGGGCTTTATTTGATTTTGAGTTTGTATTTTTCTTTTGATATTTCGAGAAAGAATAAGGATTTTAAGTTGTTTTTCCCAACGTTATTTTCTTTCTGGACTTTACATGTTTCATATGGTTTAGGTTCATTATATGGATTATTTATTATATTATGAAAAAAGCTCCCTTTTTGGGAGCTTTTGTTTTAATCTTCATATCCATTTGGATTTTTCTTTTGCCAATTCCATGAGTCTTTACACATGTCGTATAAATCTTTTTCTGCTTTCCAGCCTAATTCTTTTAATGCTTTTGTTGGGTCTGCATATATTTTATCTACATCTCCAGGTCTTCTATCAACTATTTCATATGGAATTTTAACCCCACTTGCTTTTTCAAATGCTTTTACTACATCTAAAACGCTATATCCTGTTCCTGTTCCGAGGTTATATATTTTTACTCCTGTGGTTTCCATTATTTTTTCAAGTGCTTTTATATGTCCTTTTACTAAATCCACAACATGGATATAATCTCTTACGCCTGTACCGTCATGTGTATCGTAATCATTTCCAAATACATATAATTTTTCTCTTTTTCCAACGGCAACTTGAGTGATATATGGCATTAAATTGTTTGGTATTCCGTTTGGATCTTCACCAATCATTCCGCTTTCATGTGCACCTATTGGGTTGAAGTATCTTAATAATGATATGCTCCAATTTTTGTCTGAGATATATAAATCTTTTAATATTTCTTCTATGAATAATTTTGTTCTTCCATATGGATTTGTTGCTCCAGTTGGAAAGTCTTCTGTTATTGGAACCTTATGTGGGTTTCCATATACTGTTGCTGATGAGCTGAATACTATTTTTTTTACATTTTTTTCTTTCATTACTTCTAAAAGATTAAGAGTGCCTGTGATGTTATTGTGATAATATAATAATGGTTTTTCCACTGATTCACCAACTGCTTTTAAACCTGCAAAATGTATAACCGCTTCTATTTCATTTTCGTCGAAAATTTCTTTTATTTTATTTTTGTCCAACAAATCTGCTTCATAGAATTTGAAATCTTTTCCTGTTATTTCTTTTATTCTTTTTAAAACTGCAGGTTTGCTATTTGAAAAATTATCCAGTACAATTATTTCATATCCGGCATTTAAGAATTCAATACATGCATGACTTCCTATATATCCAGTTCCGCCTGTTATGAGTATTGACATTTTTTCACTCTCCTTTTTAATTTTTCAATATATTATATCATAATTTTATTTTTCCCGGGTAAATTATGGTATAATTATAATTGAATTTGTAACAAAGGGGGAGATGGATTTGGCGTTTAAGAAGCATGATGGTTTTAGTCTTTATGAGGTTTTAATTGTACTTGCTGTTATTGCTATTATTGGCGCTTTTTCTGTTCCAATGGTTAATAATATTATTAACAAAGCAAAATTTACTAAAATTATTAATGATATGAAGGTGATTCAGAACTCAATTATTCAATATTATTATGATAATGATTCTTTTCCTGATAATATAGATACGCTGGTTGATAATGACTATATTGAATCTTCGCCTGAAAATGTTTCTTTTAAAACTTTAAATAATGTTGTTTTTGTTTATTATACTGAACAAATTTCAAATCCAGATAATCTCGAAAAACTGGATACAACTTTAAATTGGAATTCGAATACAGAGGATTTTTCTTCTTTAAATGAAGAACCGGATAATAATTCCAGAATTCCTGTATTAAGAATGGCTTTTTAATAATGAAATGGAGTTGAATAATTTTGAGAAGACGACGAAAAACCAGTACAAAGGAAAAGATTATAAAATCTGCAAGGAAGCTTTTTTCTGAAAAATGGTATGATACTGTCTCTGTTGCTGAAATTTGTAGAAATGCCCGGGTTTCAAATGGGGTATATTATAATTATTTTAGAGATAAGAAAACACTTTTTGAGTTTTTTTTAAATGAGCTTATTGAAAAAATGGAGGTTGAACTTTCTCAGATTAGTGGTAATTCCAAAAAAGATAAGATTTCTTCTTTTATAGACATCGTTTTCAAACTTTCTGCAAAGGATACAGAATTGGTTACTATTTTCCGTGAGGGACAGTATAAATTTCCTGAGTATGAAAAAAAATTAAAGAATATTTATATTAATACTCTTTCTAATATTTTGGAAAGGGATATTTCTGATGTTGAATATATTTTTATTGTTGGTGGATTAAGATTTTTAAGCGTTATGGCTGCTTATAACTGGTTTAATATTAATAAGGAATCATTTAAAGATATTGTTTTTAATGGGATTTTTGATGAACGAATTAATAGAAAGGAAAGAATTTTTAATGTTAAGTTTATAAATGAACGTTCGAAAAAACTGGACTCAAAGGAAAGAATTGTTGAAGCTGGAATAGAATTATTTGGAACTTATGGTTTTCACAATGTAAATGTTTATGATATTACTAAACTCGCTGGTTTTGCAGTTGGTACTTTTTATATTTACTTTGATAGCAAGGAAACTTTTTTACGAGAGATTGTTAGAAACATCAGTCATGAGACAAGAAAGTTTATTAGTAGAAATCTTTCTGTTTCTTTGAATAGATTGGAACAGGAATTACAGGGAACTTATTTATTTTTGAAATTTTTTGAAAGAAATAAAAATTATTATGAAATTGTTAGAGAATCGGAATTTGTGGCAAAGGAAGAGGTTATTAAATATTATGATGCTTTTAGAAAGGGTTATTTAAAAAATCTATCAAGTGTTAAACTTGAGGATAAGGAAACAATAGCTTTAACGCTTATGGGTATTTCTCATTTTATTGGTATTGAATATTTATTCCATCAATCTATTTTAGATATTAATAATTTTCTTATTAAATTGTCCCATTATCTTGAAAATGGATTGAAATTAGAAGGTGATTTAAATGTTCTGGTTCAGGAAAAGGAATAAAGAGAAGGATATTTCCAAAAATCCTTTTTATGATGAAGGAGAATCCCTTGTTATTTATTTTAAATGCAATAATTGTGGAGAGACCTTTAGAAGCTATTTGAGAAAAGGATATGATTTTTCAAATGCTTTTGAAGGTAGAGCAAGATATGAAATTAATAAGGAGTATATTGGCTCTAAATGCAGTGAAAGAATTTATTTGCATGCAGAATTTGATGGTGTATATCGCCTTATTAATTTTGAATTAGTTGGTGGAACGCCTATTACCAGGGATGAGTTCGATAAAAATTAACATTTTATTCTCGAAATTTTTTCTTGCAAAGTAGCATATTTTGTGTTATAATAATTCTCGGAAGTTGTTCCGGCGTAGCTCAACGGTAGAGCGGGTGGCTGTTAACCACTAGGCTGGGGGTTCGAATCCCTCCGCCGGAGCCATAACCAAAAGTCCAGCGAAAGCTGGACTTTTTTGTTATATAATATTTAAAATAAAATCACCACAGCATTTGCTGTGGTGATGATTAAAAGTTATTCTTCCAACATTTCTTTTACAAGTTTATTTGCTTTTTGTGGGTTTGCTTTTCCTTTTGTTTCTTTCATTAATTGTCCAACGAAGAAACCTAATAATTTTGTTTTTCCATTTTTGTATTGTTGAACCTGTTTTGGGTTGTTTTCGATGATTTTTTTGATTATTTCTTTTAATGTTTCGTCATCATCTATTTGTTCAAGTCCCTTTTCTTTTACTATATCTGCTGGTGATTTTCCTGTTTCAAATACGTCTATGAATATTTCTTTTGCTATTTTGGTTGATATTTTTCCGCTATCTATTAATTCTTCTAATTCTTTGAAGTGTTCTGGCGATACTTTTATGTCTTTTAATTCTATGTTGTTTTTGTTCATTTCTCTTAGAAGGTCTGTGATTATGAAATTACTTACAAATTGTGGATTTTTAACGAGTTTAGCACATTTTTCAAAGTAATCTGCAAGTTCTTTGTCTGATGCGAGAATTTCTGCATCGTATTCTTTTATTGTATATTCTTTTATAAATCTTTCTTTCTTTTCGTCTATCATTTCTGGCATTGTTTTTTTAACTTCTTCGATATCTTTTTCTGTAACTATTACAGGTGGAATATCCGGTTCAGGAAAGTATCTGTAATCTGCTTCTTCTTCTTTTGATCTCATTGAGAATGTGGAACGTGTTGCAAAGTTCCAACCTCTGGTTTCCATTGGTACGTTTTTTCCTTCTTCTAAATGCTGAATTATTCTTTCTCTTTCATATTCAAGCGCTTTTTCAACAAATTTAAATGAGTTGATATTTTTTACTTCAACACGATTACTCTGGAATCCTGTTTCTGTATTTGTTATTGATATGTTTGCGTCACATCTTAAAGCACCTTTTTCCATGTCTCCTGTTGAGATTTCTGCATATCTCAATATATTTCTGAGTTTTTCCATGAATAGTCTTGCTTCTTTTGGAGATTCTATATCTGGTTTTGTTACTATTTCTATAAGAGGAATTCCGCTTCTGTTGTAATCAACGAGACTGTATGATGCTGATTCAAGTTTTTCACCTTCATGGAACATTTTTCCTGAATCTTCTTCAAGATGCATTCTTTCTATTCTGATTTTTTTGCCTTCTATTTCTATGTATCCATCGTTTGCCAATGGATAGAAATATTGTGTAATCTGATAACCTTTAGGAAGGTCTGGATAGAAATAATTTTTTCTATCAAATCTTGAGTATTCATTTATTTTTGCATTTAATGCTATTGCTGCTTTTATTCCTAATTTTAATGCTTCTTCGTTAAATACAGGAAGAGCACCTGGTTGTCCTGTACATACTGGACATATGTTTGTGTTTGGTTCGCTTTCAAATGCATTGGCGGAACATGAACAGAATGCTTTTGTTTTTGTTAGTAATTGTACGTGTATTTCAAGTCCTATTGTGGTTTTGTATTTGCTCATAATTGCACCTCCGGTAATTCAAGCCTGCCGAATATTTTTTCAAATTTATTTGCTATTTTTAGCATTTTGGCATCTTCTAATGGTTTTGATATTAGATGTATTCCAAATGGTAAATTGTCTATTAATCCTGAAGGAATGCTAATTGCAGGTGCTCCTATCATGTTTGCTGATATTGTAAATAAATCCATTAAATAGTATTCAAGTGGGGATTTTAATTCTCCAATTTTTGGTGGTAGCATCGTTGTTGTTGGGGTTAATACTGCATCGTATTTTTCAAATACTTTTTCAAAGTCATCGTTTAATAGTTTTCTTATTTTTGCTGCTTTTGAGAAGTATGCATCATAATATGCTGAGCTTAATGTAAATGCACCCATGAATATACGTCTTTTTACTTCTATTCCAAAACCTTTATCTCTTGTTTCCATGTATGTGTCTTTTAATGATTCTTTTTCTTCTCTTAATGCAAATCTCATTCCATCATATCTTGAAAGGTTTGAACTTGCTTCTGATGGTGCTATTATGTAATATATTGAAACGGTGTATTTTAAATGTGGAATTTCCACTTCTTCTATTTCGATACCATTTTCTTTTAATCTTTCTATGTTTTCTTTGAATTTTTCAAGTACTTTTGGGTCTATTCCTTCAACTTCAAATACTTCTTTTGGTATTGCTATTTTTATTTTTTCAGGTTCTTTTTCTATTTCTGAGGTTAAATCCCAATTTATATCCAGTGTTGTTGAATCTTTTTCATCTTTTCCTGACATTACTTCTACTACTGTTGCTGCATCTTTTACGTTTGTTGCAAGTACTCCAATTTGATCAAGAGATGAAGCAAATGCTGAAAGGCCATATCTTGATATTGCACCATAGGTTGGTTTATATCCAACAATTCCACAGAATGATGCTGGTTGTCTTACTGAACCTCCTGTGTCTGATCCTATTGCAAATGGTACTATTCCCGCAGCAACAACTGCTGCAGAACCTCCACTTGAACCTCCAGGAATTCTTTCAAGATCCCATGGATTTTTTACAGGTCCAAATGCTGAATTTTCATTTGAACCCCCCATTGCAAATTCATCGAGATTTGTTTTTCCAACGATTTTGAAACCTTCATTTAAGAGTTTTTGTATTGCTGTTGCGGTATATGTTGAATTATAGTTTTCAAGTATTTTTGATGCTGAGGTCATTTTTGTTCCTAATACTTGTATATTGTCTTTTACCATAAACGGTGTGTTGTGATATTTTCCTTCTTTGTTGCCTTCTATTTCTGTAAACTCTAACACTGCATTTATTTTTTCATTTATTTTTTTTGCTTTTTCTGCATCATATTTAAATTCTTTCATCGAAATCCTCCTTTTACATCTCTTTTAATTAAGCTTTTTCTGGATAATTTTTTCTATATCCTTTAGATCAAGCTCGAATATATTTTCTATTATATTTTCTATTGTTTTAGAATCTGATTTTTCGATTTTTGGTAATATTGGTTCCGTTTTATTACCGAATTTTTTCAATAATAATTTTTTAGCTATTTCTCTTCTTTCTTCTTCTTTTCCACGCTGCAATCCTTGTTGTAATCCTTGTTGTAATCCTTGTTGTAATCCTTGCTGTAATCCCTCTTTTCTACCTTCTTCTAAACCTTCTCTTCTACCTTCTTCTAAACCTTCTATTTTAGCTTTTTCTTTACTTTCTTTTATTGCTTCCTCAACAGTTCTTA
>NZ_LBEZ01000002.1:0-3994 GCF_013363245.1 Marinitoga sp. 1135
TTCATAATCCATTTCTGCTTTCAACATTTCTTCAAGCATTATTTTTACAAGCTTTTTGCTTATATCCTCAACATCATTCCAATCCTTAATTCCATTTTCTTTTATATATTGTTTTATGAAATTCCTATCTACATTACCAAGAATCTGTTCATTTTCCTCTTTTCTTTTTCTCGGCATTACTATCCCCCCATGTAACCTTTTTTTCAAAATCCCCTTTCTCTTTCACCACACTTCTGGGCTTCCTTTTTTCACATATTCATTCTTTTTATTTTTTTATTTTTTTATTTACACACTTTTTATTATACTACCATCATTTATAATAATGTTTCCTGAAGTTGGTTTCAATAATTTTAAAATCTGTCTTATTAATGTTGTTTTTCCTGCTCCATTTGGACCAATTAATCCAATAATTTCATTTGTTTTTAAACTAAAATTTATATTATTATTTGCTCTTACTCCATTTGGATATGTTTTGCTTATTTTTTCTACTTTTAATAATTCTTCCATTTGTTATACCTCCAGAGGATAATTGCTTAATAATATAAATTTTTATCAGTAAGCTTTTCTAATTCACCTTTTTCGATTTTTAGTTTCTCATCACATATCTCTAATGTTGATTTCCTATGTGTTATTAAAACTATTATTTTTCCTTCTTTTTTTAACTTTTTTAAAATTTCATGTATTATTTCCTCATTTTTCGCATCCATTGCAGATGTAAATTCATCAAGTAAGATAATCTGAGGTTCTGATATTAATGCTCTTGCTATTGCTATCATTTGCTTTTGACCACCAGATAAATTTATATTCTGCACTTTTTCCTCTATTCCATTTTCAAATTTTGATATTATTTTTTCCAGATCAGTTATTTTCAAAATTTCCTCAAATTTCTCTTTTGAAATCTTTCTTCCCATCAATATATTTTCTTTAATACTACAATTTTTAAATAATACGGGTTCTTGTTCCACATATCCAATATGTTTTCTTAATATATTACTTTCTATTGTTTCTTTATCATTTAATTTTATTTTTCCTTTTTTCGGTATATATAGACCTGTTATTACATTAAATAAAGTTGTCTTTCCTACTCCATTCTCTCCTGTTATACATATTATTTTTCCTTTTTGTAGGTTTAAATTTACTGTTTCAAGTATTTTTTCATTATTAAAACCATATTCGATATTTTCCAGTTGAATTGAATTAATATTTTCTATTTTTTTCTCTTCAACCTTTTCTTCTTCATATTTTGTTATATCAACTATTCTCTTTATCCCACCCCATGAGCTTCTAAGTACCATATTTACCTTCATTAATAATTGCAAAGGTGACATCAATGTTTGAATAAATGTCCAAAAAGCTATTAATGTTCCAAGAGTTATTTCATTTTTTATAATTAAATATCCTCCATATCCAAATACTCCAACTGTTATTAATCCATTTATGGAATTACCTATTGCTCCGGATAATTTTATAAATTTTATAAACTTTTTCCCAACATTATAATGGTTATATAATATAGTATCCATCATTTCTTCTGTCCAACTATACACATTCATTACTTTTATTGTTTTTATATTATTTATAATATCTACTAATAAATTTGTAATTTCTCCAAATTTTTCTCTTTCAATAATTGAGATATGTTCTGCTTTTTTATTTATGATCTTCAAAATTAAAAGGGATATTATTGTTAAAATTATTGGCACCATTGCTAGTTTCCAATTTAAATAAAACATCATTCCTATTATTCCTGCAATTTGTAATATCGATAATACAAAAACTGGAAACACCTGAGAAACTACAACTCCAACCATTTCAAGATCTGACATTAATTTTGATATTAACTCACCTGAATTAATTTTCATAAAAAATTCATATGGTAATTTTGTTAATTTTATTATAATTTCTTTTCTTATATCACGTTTGGCTATTAATGCATTCATCTCAAATATTATTTCACCTAAATAACTTATCACAGAAGTTGCAATCAATACTCCTATCATTATAAATATATATTTAAAGAGAATTTGAAAATTTTTTTCTGGTATTACAACATCTATCATATATTTAATCAGCATTGGAAAAACCAATGCTGATATTGCCATCAAACCAATAAATAAAATAGCTATTATTTGTCTTTTCCAATATCTTTTAAATATTTTGAATAAAAAATTATATATTTCTTTTTTTTCTAATTTGTTGTCATCTCTTCTTTTTTCCATATAAATAATTCACCTTCTTTCTTTTCTGAATAATTTAAACATCTTGGATCATGTTTGTTTATATCTCCATAATATTTATATGCAACTGCTCTGCAGCCACCATTACAGGTACTAAATTTATCACACTGAATACATTCTTTTAAATCTAAATTATATCTAAATCTATTCGCTTTTTCGGAAAACCATATATCTTTTATAGATTTTTCGAATATATTTCCATAACTGAATGCCGATTTATTTATTCCTTCTACTACATCACACAATATAACTTCCCCATCAGAACATATTTGCATTGCAACTTTTGCACCGCCACAGGTTATATTTTTTGCAAATTTTTGTAATCCATATGTAATTTTGATACTTCCATTGTATATTTTTTCATATTTTTCTTTTAACGATATTGCATATTTTATTTCATTTTCTGTCAATGTTTGGGATAAAATTCCTCTTCCAATTGGAAGTATAGGAACTACTCTAATTTCTTCAACACCTAAAAAAGGTAATTTCTGAAATAAAATTTCTAAATCATTTAAGTTTTCCTTAGATAAAGTTATTCGCCCCCTGGTTTTTATATTAAACACATTGCACCAATAAAAAGCTTCTATAACTTTGTTAAAATCTTCTTTCTTTAAACCTGTTATTCTGGACCATTTTTCTGGTTCCCATGCATCTATACTTATTTGAATGTTTCTTAAACCCGCATCAACTAATTCTATAATTTTTTCTTTTGATAGAATTGTTCCTTTTGTTGAAACTTCATAATTTATTCTTTTTTTCTCCAAAAAATTAATAATTTTAGCTAATCCAGAATGAGCTATAGGATCACCGCCTGATAAAGATACATATTCTACTTTTCCTAATTCTTCAGCTTCTTCAATAATTGAAATAACTTTTTCGGTTGGTAAATATTTTTTAGTATTATTTGAATTGAAATTACCAAAACAATAATTACAATTTAAAGGACAATAATCCGTTAAAGAAAAACCTATACTATTAATTTTATGTGGAATAATAATAGGACTATCAATTTCAGGAATAAAAAGATATTCATTCTCAGTATATTTCGACAATCTTTTATGTAATTTTTGAGGTAAAAAATTTATTATATTAATTTTATTAAATTTGTCTATTAAAATATGTAAATCATTTTTTACTATATCAATCGAAACTTCATATAAATTTGATATCTTTTCACTAATATCTTCAAAAGTTTTAGTTCCGTCACACAACGATAAAAATAAAGCTTCTGTTTGACTTAAAAATATCAGATTACTTCCACCCACACGCTTTAAAATAGCGCCTTTATTAGTTTTTATAATATTTTATTTTTCATTTTGTTCCTCCTTACTTGATAATTTTTAAAATACGTTTCCCATCTTGTTTTATGATGGGAAACGTTTAACTATATTTACTAATAATTATGTAGTTACCATATAACTCCGCATACTACTATAGCAGATTGACAAAAAGAACATTCAACAACAGGTTCTATTTTACTATTAATAAAATAATAACCTTTTAACATTTTAACCACTCTCCTTTAAATTTATATATAATCATGGTGATTTACCACGTTACCCAACAAACAACAATAGCTCCTTGACAAAAAGAGCATTCAGCAACAGGTTCCATCTTATTGTTAATAAAATAATAACCTTTTAGCATTTTATAACCTCCTTATATTTCCTTCTATTTTATATTTTTCTGGCGCCAGAACAAAACAGCCGGCTGAAAAGATTTAAATTTTTGATATAATATCTACGTAGATATAAAAT
>NZ_LBEZ01000016.1:0-52069 GCF_013363245.1 Marinitoga sp. 1135
AGACACTTCGTCCATGAAGTGCTTCGCTTTCCAAAACGTCCTGTTTTTCCAACCCGAATTTTCTGCATTACGCTTCGGGAAATTCTTAGTCTTCGTTCATATTATTTTTCTACTTTCTTTTACATAATCAGGCACTCTGCGAGCCTTCACTCGCTTTTATTTTTTCCAACTGTTTAATACCTGCTTCTAAAACCTTTTACCTTCGCTCATATTATTATATCTATTTTCTTATTATATTTTATTATATAAGTAGAATAAAAAGAAAACTGAATAAAAAGATGAACGAATGCTCGAAGATTGCCTGAAAAAAACTGCGAATGAAGAGGGACAAAAAAACAGGATGTTTTTTTGAGCGAAGCTTCCCCAGGGAAGGGGAATCTGAGCGACCCCGCGTATATGAGTAGTTTTTGAGGATTAGCAATCGAGTCGCATGAGAGAATCTTTTTATGAAGTTTTCTAAATAGATAGTTTTAAAGAATTTTTGTTTTTTTCAATGTTTTTCTGGTAGCAGTATGGTATAATAAAAGAAAAGTTATCTTTTATTATTCAGGGGGTGAGTAAATGGAGGAAAGTATTATTGCTACAATAACAAACATGGCTCCAGAAGCATTGAATTCATTATATACATATGCCGATTCATGGTATATAATTCTGGGAGTTTCTCTGCTTTCTATTTTATTTTATAAAAAGGTTTCAAAGTTGATTTTCTTTATTATTGGATTTTTGAGCAGTTATTTATTTATAATACCATTTATTATTGATTGGGAATATTCAAAACAATTTCTCGGATATATTAAGGGAAATGAAGGAATAGCTTATTTAATTTTTTCTATAATTATTGGATTATTAACATATGGTTTTTTTAAGTCTTCTGTTCAAATTGCCGGTTTTGTTTTGGGTGGAATGATAGGTTATGGATTATATGATTTTATCAGTACTTCTTTTCCCGGACTAATGGATAAATTGGATTTTTTAAAATCTGTAAAACCTGAATATATTCCTTGGGGATTTTCAATCATTTTTGGATTAATTGTTTCCATTTTATTATTTAAGAGTTTTGATAAAATAATTTCTTATTTAACCTTGATTATTTTTTCAGGTATAGCATCGTTTTTTAGTGTTTATTTTTTTGAAGAAATTCTAACTTTGAAAATAGGAACCAATGAAATATTAAAAAGAAATTCTAATTTAAGCCTTCAGGAAAGTTATTGGATTATAGGATTATTTGTGGTATATATTTTAATTGGAATTAAGTTCAATTCAAAAAAGATGAAGGAGTGAATTAAATGTATATTATTGGTATAGCAGGAGGGACCGGTTCAGGAAAGACAACAGTAGCATATAAAATGAGGGAAATTCTTGGAACCGAAAATTGCGAGATATTGCCTATGGATAATTATTATAGGGATTTAAGCCATGAGACTTTGGAGGAAAGAAAAAAGCATAATTATGATCATCCAAGTATGATAGAAAATGAATTAATGTTTGAACATTTAAATATGCTGAAAGAAAATAAAGTTATCGATTTACCTGAATATGATTTTTCTCAATTTACCCGTGTGGGATCTGTGAAGTTTGAACCAAAACCAATAATAATAGTTGAAGGTATTTTTGCCCTGTATTACGAAGAATTAAGAAAAATGTATGATCTTGCTATATATGTTGATACAGAAAACGATATAAGGTTTATTAGAAGGCTTGAAAGGGATATAAAAGAAAGAGGAAGAGATTTGGATTCTGTAATTAAGCAATATACAAATACAGTTAAACCAATGCATGATGCATATGTAGAACCCACTAAAAAGTATGCAGATATTATAATTCCCGAAGGTGGATTTAATGAAAAAGCAATTCAGGTTGTTGTAAATTATATATTTAGAAAAATGTTATAACTGTAAAAATAGCCCGAATTTTTTCGGGCTATTTTTTCTTTTTGGTAAGTGCAATACTTAGAGCTGTTGTTAGCTTTAAGATATTTTCGTTTAATCCTTCAATTCTATGTGATAAAACAGCTGCAATTTCTTTCATGATTTTGTATCCAATATCTGGATTCTCTTCTGCTAATTTTTCAAAATCTTCTTTTGACATCTCATATAACTCGCATTCTGTTAATGCCTTTATTGTTGCAGAACGTGGAGAACCAGTTACAAGAGACATTTCGCCAAAGAAATTAATTTTTTCGGCATCTAAAATGGCCATTGATTTTTCTCCCTCTTCCCAATGATTGGAACCGGTTCGAAGGGTTAATTGATGGGTTATTTGAACTTTTCCTTTTTTGAAAATATACATTGTATCTCCTTTTTCTCCTTCGGCGATTATAATTTCATCGGCTTTAAATTTTATAGGTTTTAGAATTTTTGCTACTTTTTTTATTTGGGAGTGGTTTAAATTTTTAAACAATTGTATTTTGCTTAAAAATTCTATATCAGCCATAATATCACCTACTTTATCACAAATACATGTGAATCATTTTCAGAAATAATATAATCGTCATTTGGATTGAGATTTAATTCATAATTTTCTTTCTTTTCTTCTTCTTCAAAGAAGTCTTCTTCTGCTTCTTCGAATTTCTGTCTTATGAAATTGTCAATAGAACTATCGGAATTTAAAAGATCATTAATGGTAAATTCTTTTTTGGTTGTTAATGTACCAATTACAAGCGCGTTTTCTTTCTGTTTGAAGTGTTCAAAAAGCTCTTTGAAAGTTTTTCCTATAAAAGAGCGTGGAATTGGCATTAATTTTACTCTCATATTTTCCAAAGAAACAATTTCCCTCATTAGCATATGATATGCTGGAGATATTAGTGCAGAAGATAATAGTACCGAATTAAATTCATTACTTAAAATTATATCATCTGCTCCTGCTCTTAGTATGTATTTTGCTTTTTCTTCTTTTATAACTTCAGCGAATATTTTAGCCTCACTATTTATAGTTCGTATAAGAAGGATGCTTATTAATGTCCTTTCATCACATTCTTCCAGGCTTCGTCCGCCATATGTGTCAGAAAGTATTATAATATATTTTGCATGGGCAATATTTGCTCTGTTTAAAACGTTTTCTTTTGTAAAATCTCCATGAATAAACTTTATATTTAAATCTGGAAATTTTGAACGAAAATCTTCATAATCCTCTTCTTCCGCCTGGTTTACCAATACAAGATTATAATCAGAGGCATTTATAAATTTTTTCATGGCTTCTACTGTTTTTTCAAGATGATTATTCCATCCCAATATTGCTATGTGATTCTTAAATTTCACGTAACCCAACCCCTTCCTTTCTCGAATACGTAGTTCAACAAGAATTGAAGCAATACTACCTGAAATAAGAGAGAATAAAGTTACACCGGTAATTATTGTAATCATTCCTATTGTTTTTCCTAAAGTAGTAGAAGGCACAATATCACCATATCCAACAGTGGCGATAGTAACAATTAACCACCAGAAAGCATCAAAAAGGCTATTAATTTCCGGGTTTTTACCAACTTCTGCAAAATATAAAACAAAACCTATAAGGATTATAAAAACAAATATTATACTTAATAATCTATTTCCAGGGTCTTTCCAGAGATTTCTAAAAAAGAATTTTACTTTTTTTAACATTAAAGCCACCTTCAATTATTATATTATTATATTTTGCCTATAGATATTATATCACACAATTATTTGAAGAAAGAATTTATATTTTCCAAAAAAAGAACAAAGATGCTATTTGAAAATTAATGTATCAGATGATATAATAATAAATTGTAAATTATTTAAACGAGGGGGTAAAACATGAAAATACAGGGAAAGATTATGGCATTTTTTGTAATATCGCTTTTGGTGGTATTATTGGCATTTTCGGGGATTAGTATTTTAAATTCACAAAAATCTTTAAAAGCGAGTTTTACAGATAAATTAATTATGGCGAGAAATTTAAAAATGGAATTTATAGGAAATTTACTTGAAGAAACAACTTCTGATCTTGAATATGTAAGAAATTTTGAAAAAATAAAGGATGGTTTCTTTAATGCTTCAAATCTTTTTGAAGATTTTATGAACGTAATGACATTGGATACAATAATGAAGACATTAAGAGAAATTTATATAGAAAAAAATCCATACAAAGACAAATCGCAATTATATGACTATTATTATGACGAAAAATTTGATAAAACAGGTTTTTCTGATGAAGTTATGAGCACTTTTTATGATTATAGTGTAATGCATTCAGATTTACAGAAGGATTTTAGAGATTTTATTAATATAAAAGGGTATAGCGATTTATTATTAATTTCTCCAAAAGGGTTAGTTTTGTATTCGGTAAGTAAAAATGAAGATTTTGCAACAGATTTAAATAAGGCAAATACGATTTTATCTGAATTATACAGGACTTTAAAAGAAAAGAATGACAATGAAGTGCATTTTTCAAAAATAGGAAATTATTTTGGTAAACCGGGATTTTTTGCAGGTATAAAGGTTGAAGATGAAGATTTTGGATTATATGGTTATTTAGTATTAAGAATTAATATTGAAAAAATAGATAAAATTTTACAGGATAATAGCGGTATGGGGGAAACAGGTGTAACTTATATTGTAGGAAACGATTATTTAATGAGAAATAATATTGCAGGGTTAAATACAATTCTCAGTCAAAAAGTTGAAACAGAACCTGTAAAAAAAGCATTAAATGGTGAATCTGGAGTTTTAATAACCAAAAATTTTGAAGGTAAAACAGTATTAAGTGCATATGCACCTTTTAAATTTAAAAATATTCATTGGGCTTTTGTATCTGAAGTTTCTGTATTGGAAGCATTAAGATCTGCTAATAACGTAAAAAATATTCTTATAATCACATCTTTTGTTATTTTGATTTTATCTATTGTTTTATCTGTAATATTTGCAAGGAGAATATCAAATCCATTGATGGAATTAAGTAAAAAAGTTGATAAATTTGCAGAGGGTGATTTTACAGTTAAGTTTGAAGCTAAAGGTAAAGATGAGGTTGCAATGATTACCAATTCTTTGAAGAACATGACGGAAAATCTTAGAAATACATTTATCTGGTTAAGAGAAGCAGGAGATAGAATTGAAAAATCATCAAATCATCTTGCAGATATTTCAGAAAAAACCAGTGCAGCAAATGAAGATATTTTAGATAAAGCAAGAACAATAGAAAATAATGCTGAAAATGCTGCTGCTACCACAGAAGAATTAACCTCTGGGGTTAATGAAGTATCAACAGCAGCACAGAATGTTTCTGAAACAGCGGTTGAAATTTCTCAAGAGGTAAATATAACAACTGAACTAACCCAAAATGGTGAAAAATCGATAATTGAAATTACAGAAATTATCAGTGAAGCAGTTGATAAATCTAAACAGACGGAAAAAACTGTTGCAGTATTAGCTCAAAAAGCGAAGAATATTGGAGAGATTGTAGATACCATAACCAATATAACAGAACAAACTAATTTATTGGCATTAAATGCAGCAATAGAGGCAGCAAGAGCAGGAGAAGCAGGAAAAGGTTTTGCTGTAGTTGCCGATGAAATTAGAAAACTTGCAGAAGAAAGTAAAAAAGCTACAGAACAAATAGCGGTGATATTAAATGAAATAAGAAACGGTGCAGCTGAGGCAAATAAGGCAACAGACGAAACAGTAAATGTAATTTTAAATGTTGAAAAGAGTGCAGAAGAGGTCAAAGAGAAGTTTGAAGAGATTCTCGAAAGAGTTGAAAGCATAAATATGAGAGTTGAAGGATTAACTGCCAGTGCAGAAGAACAAAGCGCTTCAACAGAAGAAATGGCAGCAGCAAGCGATAAAACTGCTCAGATGATTCTTGAAATTTCAAATGAAATTACTGAAATTACAAGAGAAATAGAATTAGAAAGCGAAGATATGGAAAGTGTAAGTGAAAAATCGGTGGAATTATCGAAATTAGTGGATGAATTAAATGAAAAATTAAATCAATTTAAGATATAAAAACAATCCCGGGCTTTCACGGTCCGGGATTGTTTTTATTGTAAAGAAAAATAAAAATATTTGAATATTTTAGCAAACTTTTTTGATTTATAATATGTTAAATATTGGATAAATCTACTATTTATGTTATAATTTAATAAAAGGGGTGATATAAATGAAGGTATGGGAAACAGAATTATTTGGAAGGAAGCTTGTAATCGAACATGGAAAGATGGCGAAACAGGCTCATGGATCTGTTTTGTTAAGATATGGGAAATCAGCGATACTTATTACAGCAACTGCCTCAAAAGAAGCAAAAGAAGGCGTTGATTTCTTGCCATTAACAGTAGAGTTCCAGGAAAAATTTTATGCAATAGGTAGAATTCCTGGCGGATTTGTAAAAAGAGAAGGAAGGCCAAGTGAAGAGGCTATATTGTCTTCAAGGCTTATAGATAGGCCTATAAGACCATTATTCCCAAAGGATTTTCATAATGATATTCAGGTAATTGTAACTGCATTATCAATGGATAATGATGATAGTATAGAAACATGGGGTATAACAGGCGCATCATTTGCATTAAATGTTTCACCAATTCCATTTGAAGGTATGGTTGCAGGTGTTAGACTTGGATATGTAGATGGTGAATTTATTGTATTCCCAACTCAGGAGGAGTTAAAAAGAAGCAGGATGGATATTGTTGTTGCAGGAACTAAAGAAGCAATAACAATGGTTGAAGGTGAAGCCTTAGAAGTATCAGAAGAAGAAATGGTAAAGGCTTTAATGTTTGCTCATGATGCAATAAAGCAAATTGTGGAATTTCAGGAAAAAGTAATTTCTGAATTTAATATAGAAAAATGGGAAGTTGTTCCACCGGAAATTCCAGAAGGTTTTGTTGAAGATTTTGAAAAATTAATAGATAATGAAGAATTAAAGAAAAGAATTCTTGTAAAAGGTAAAAAGGATAGAGATGAAGCTCTTGGAAGTTATGAAAAAGAATTGCTTGAAAGATTCCAGAGTGAATATGTTGAAAAATGGGACAATGAAACATATGAAGCAAATAAAAAATTCTTAAAAGAAGCATTTGATGATGCTATTAAAAAGTTAATGAGAAAGATGATTATAGAAGAAAATACCAGAGCCGATGGAAGGAAAATAGATGAAATCAGACCTATAACCTGTGAAGTTGGATTATTTGAAAAAACACATGGTTCAGCATTATTTACAAGAGGAGAAACACAGAGTTTAGGTGTTGTAACTCTTGGTCAGCCATTTGACGTTCAAATAATAGATACAGTTTTCGAAGAAGGCGAAAAAAGATTTATGCTTCACTATAATTTCCCACCTTATTCCACAGGTGAAGTAAAGGGTTTAAGGTTAAGCAGAAGGGAAATTGGACATGGACATCTTGCTGAAAGAGCTTTAAAGAATTTATTGCCTTCAGAAGAAGAATTCCCATATATTATACGTGTGGTTTCTGAAATTTTAGAATCAAACGGTTCTTCATCAATGGCTACAGTATGTTCAGGTTCATTGGCATTAATGGATGCAGGTGTTCCAATGCCAAAACATATTGCCGGTGTTGCAATGGGGCTTATCTTTGAAGACGATAAATTTGTTGTTTTAACAGATATTCTCGGAATGGAAGACCATCTTGGAGATATGGACTTTAAAGTTACAGGTACAAGAGATGGAATAACTGCGTTCCAGATGGATGTTAAGGTTGCAGGAGTTAATGAAGAAGTATTAACAGAAGCTTTAAATAGAGCTAAGAAAGCAAGATTGCATATTCTTGACATTATGTATAATACAATTCCTGAACCAAGAAAAGAGTTATCACCATATGCACCGCTTATTAAAACAACGACAATTCCACTTGATAAAATCTCAGAAGTAATAGGACCAGGTGGAAGAGTAATTAAAGGTATTGGAAAAGATTATGATGTAGAGGTTTCAATAGATGATGAAACAGGTCTTACAAAGGTTAGTGGTACTGATTTAAAGAAAATAGAAGAAGCAATTAATTATATCCAGAATATAATAAAAGAAGTAAAAGCCGGTGAAGCTTTTGATGGGAAAGTTGTAAGAATTGAAAATTACGGATTATTTGTTGAGATATTGCCGGGAAAACAGGGATTATTGCATATCTCAAACCTTGGAAAAGACGCCAAAGAAGCTATAAAAGGGTTTAAAATAGGTGATGTAATAAAGGTTGAAGTAATCAGTATAGATGACAGTGGAAAGATTCAGTTAAAAAAATTTGGAGAACCAACAGCTCCAAGAAGAAATAATAATAATCGAAGACATTATGAAAAAAAGCCGGAGGAAAAGAATGATTGAAAAAGTTGTTATAGATAATAGATTAGAAGTTTTGTTACTTCCCAGAGACACCATCAGGAGTGTCTCTGTTATTGCTGCAGTAAGAAATGGTTCATCACATGAAAGAGAAGAAGTAATGGGAATCTCTCATTTAATTGAACACTCCGTTTTTAGAGGTACAGAAAACCGAAATATGGTTGAAATAAAAAGGCCTATAGAAGAATTTGGTGGTTCAATAAATGCATTTACCGGAAAGAATCTTACAGCATATTATGCAAAAGTTCCATTAACAGCTTCTGAAATAGGACTGGAAATAATAATGGATATTATCTTTAATGCAAAATTTGATGAAAATGAGATAGAAAAAGAGAAAAGAATAGTTTTAGATGAAATTGCAATGTATGAAGACGAACCAGTTGATAATGTTTTTGAACAATTAAATAAAATAATGTTTTCAAATACATTTGCCAATCCGATATTGGGAACCAAAGAAAGCGTTTCAAAATTAAATGCTGAAATTTTAAAAGATTATTATAGTCGTGAATATACACCTGAAAATACAGTTTTAATGCTTGTTGGACCTGGGAAAGAACTTGAAAAGCTTGTTTTAAAAATAGGTTCATTATTACCTGAAAGAAAAGGAAAGAAAAACAAATTTAACAGTCCGGTTTTTAAGGAATCTGTGCAAAGAAAAGAAAAGGAAAAAGAAGAATTATCTCAAATATATGTTTCATATGCATTTAAAGCTCCATCAAAAATGTCAAAGGACTTTTATCCTTCTATGGTATTAAAAACATTTTTAGGAAGCGGAATGAGCTCGTTGTTATTTACCAGAATACGCGAAGAAGCAGGTCTTGCATACGAAATATCTGCAGATTATTCTGGTTATAATGAAACAGGTGTATTTAATATATTTGCAGCCACAGTACCGGAAAACTTTGAACGTTTAAACGGTATAATCTTTGATACTATCAATAATTTAAAAAATATGGAAGATATAGAAAAATGGATTGAATATGGTAAAAAAAGATTATCAGGAAGATATATGCTTGAAACAGAAAATAGCCTTAATTTTGGATTTTTGGCTCTGGATTATTATCTTGCATTTGATAAGATAATAGATATTGATAATATTGTTAATATAATTAATGCCCAAAGCAAAAAAGATATACTGGACAACGCAATAAAAATTTTTGAAAATGAACCGTATATATCGGTTGTTAAACCTAAAGGTTAAGATCTAAAACCTAAATTATTGGGGTTGAAAACTTGAGCAAAGTAAAAATTACGGATTTAAAACCCGGCATGATTGTAGGAGAAGATATATATAACTTAAAAAATAGATTAAGTTTAAAAAAGGGTCAGGAATTAGATGAAAAGACCATAAAGATGCTCATTTCCTCAGATATCACAGAAATAGAGATTTTATCCTCTGAATCGATTGGGACGGGATTTGTAGAAAAGGAATTTGAAGAGTTACCACCTATAATAGATGAAGAGGTTTATAATAGATGGATTGAATCCGTTGGGCATGTTTTTAGTCATTTTTCTAAAGAAGAGTTGTATATATCCTTAAACAATTTAACAGAAGAGATATATAAAAAATTTGATATAAAAAAAGAAAATATAGTATTGAATTTTCTAAATTCAATAGGAAATGAAAGTTTACTATATCATTCAATGAATACAGCAATTTTAGTATCATTAATTGCCAAAAAAGTGGAATTACCATATATTATGTATAAACAAACGGTGAAATTTGCACTAATTCATGATATTGGTTATGCAATGCTCGGCGATAGGGTAATTAACGATTTTGAAAGTGAAGAAACCAATGCCACATTACATACAATTGTTGCATTTAAAAAATTACAGGGTTTAAAAAACGTATTAAATCATGAAATATTGGATAGTATTTTATATCATCATGAACGCTTTGATGGTAAAGGAAAATTTCAGATGAAAGGTGAAAAAATTCCACCGCTTGTTAGAATTACCCAGGTTGCAGACGCATATACCTCATTAACAGAAATAGGATATACGCCATATGAAGCTTTATCATGGATTTTAAAAAGATCAGGTTTTTTATTCGATCCGTATTATGTTGGACAATTATACGAAGTTACGGGATATTATCCAACAGGAACACGTGTAAAATTGAATAATGGACAGGTAGGGATTGTGCTAAAACGAAATGAAATAGAAATTTTTCCATTGGTTCTTGTGGATAATGAAAAAATACAAACAGGTCCCGATACAAATCTCTACATCCAGGAGGTTATAAAATGAAAGTAATTTCTTTGAATAAAGCACAATTTGGAATGGTATTAGCTATGGATGTTAGAGATACAACGGGAAAAGTAATATTTAAGAAAAATACACCGCTTGACGAAAAGGTTATTGCTGTTTTAAAGAAAAGCGGTATATTTACCATTCCTGTGAAAAATCAAAAAAATACGATAACAGGTCTTCAAAAAGAAACCCAAAAATATGGAGTGGTAAGCAAAGAGCATCTTGATTTAGGATTTAAAAAGATAAAAAGTGTATTTAAAGTTCTGGAAGATTCTGGAAATATAGATATTGATACCGTAGTGGATATTGCCTCAACAATAAAAGAAGATATAGAAAAAAACTTTTCAGATAAACTATTTGTTCCATTAAAAAAATTGCAAACATTTGACGAATATTTATATTCGCACTCCTTGAATGTTATGATTATAAGTACATTGCTGGGTGTAGAAGCGGGTATTATAGGCGATGAATTGTTAAGCTTATCAATTTCAGCATTACTTCATGATATAGGAAAAACAAAGGTGCCTATTGAAATTATGAATGCTCCGAGAAAATTAACTCAGGAAGAAATGCAAATAATGAGAAATCATGTAAAGTTTGGTAAAGAATTATGTATTCAGAATAATATTAAAGATATAGGGATTGTTGCCGGGGTATATGAACACCATGAGCGTTTTGATGGTAAAGGATATTTAGAAGGAAAAACAAATGAAATGATAAGTGATTTTGGAAAGCTTATTTCCATAGCAGATGTATATGATGCGCTTACCAGCACAAGAAGTTATAAGGGGCCATGGACACCATATAAAACAATATCCTTTATATTAAGTAATGTTGAAAAACAATTTGATGGAAGATTTGCTCAGGGATTAATAAATGCTTTTGGAGTTTATCCTGTTGGAACGAGAGTAAAATTAAGTAACGGACAATTTGGTACTATAGTAGCTTCAAATCGTTCCAATAAAATCAGACCTTTAATAAAAATCGATAGAGGCGATACAATAGATCTTTCCGAAGAAAAAACTATAAGAATAGTTGAAGTTTTAGACTATATCTATATAGAATAAGGGGGATTTTAATGAAATTTTTACCGTTAAATAAAATAAAAAGCGGTATGATATTGGCAATGGATGTAAAAGACATTGATGGCAATATCATATTTAAAAAAGGTAAGGTTATAGATTCCAATGTTTTGAACACACTTCAAAAAAATAATATATTAAAAGTTCCAATAAACGAATTAAAAAGAAAATCTGCACAGTCAGTGCAGAATATAAAAGAAATGGCATATACCCATAGTTTTTTAAGTAAAGAGGTATTGGAAAGAAGTTTTTCACAGGTAAAAGATCTTTTTGCTGAACTGGAAAAAGGCGGAGATGTTGACATAGACAAGGCAACAGAGGTTGCTTCAACAGTAACCGATGAAATGCAAAAAAATTTTTCAGACAAAATATATATACCCTTGAAAAAATTAAAAACATATGATGAATATCTGTATTCTCATTCATTAAATGTTATGATTCTGGGATCTTTAATAGGATTTGAGGCCGGTATTAGAGGTGATGAATTAACAGAATTAGCTTTATCGGGATTATTGCATGATATTGGAAAAACAAAGGTGGATCTTGAAATATTAAACGCACCAAGAAAATTATCTGCAGAAGAGTTTGAAGTTATGAAAAAACATGTTATGTACACAAAAGAAATTTTAGAAAATAATAGATTTGTTAGCGATAAGATATTACGAGGTGCAATTGAGCATCATGAAAGATATGATGGAACAGGATATTTTTTCAAGAAAAAAGGAAAGGATATCTCGGAATTTGGAAGAATATTAGCCCTTGCAGATGTATATGATGCATTAACAAGTAAAAGGGTATATAAGGATCCATGGACGCCATACAAGACATTATCTTTTATATTATCACATGTAACCAAAAGTTTTGACCCTGAATATACTCAACATTTAATAAATGCATTTGGATTATTTCCAGCTGGAATGGTTGTTCAGTTAAGCAATAATAAAATAGGAATTGTAGTAGCATCTAATAAAGCCAATAAAATGAAACCAATAGTAAAAATAGATGATGAACTTGTTGATACTGCAGAAGACAAAACGTTGAGAATAGTAAAAATTTTAGGATATAAATATATAGATGAAGATTAATCAGAATATTCAGAAACCTTTAATAAAATATATTTATTATTATCAAACAAAGCAATAAACTTCTTACTTAAACCAATATTAATTTCATCATTTGAAAACCTTGCAAGTAAAGATCTTAATTTTCTTGGCTTTATTTCTACTAAATAATTATGGTTAAAATTAAGATCCAGATTCCATGTAAGCGTGGAATTTTTGTCTTTGCTTACAATATGTGATTTTTTCGAAAATACCATATAAACAGGTAAACCTTGTGGAATAGAAGTATAAATACGATTTAAAGATTTCTTCAACGAAGAAATCTTTATTTTTTTATTTTCAATAAAATTATCAGGCAATTTAAAATCAATAACCTCTTCTTTTACTTCACTGCATGTACTTATTATAAATCCCTGTCCCTTTAAAATAATATGATCTTTTCCTAAAAATATTTTTATTACTTCATTTGAAGAAATAAGTGAGAGTGATTTGATTATATGTCGCACAGTTGTAAAGGGAATAAGTCTATTAAAATGTATATTATTTTTTATAAAAAAAGATATAGCTGATATATTAAAATTTTCGGATAAAGCATATATTTCATTATTTTTTGTTGAAAAAAAATGAATAAATTCCCCTTCATAAGAATGAACGCTGGCGAAATCGAGCAATTCAAGAAATTTCTTTAAACGCATTTCAAATAAAAAAGTAATTTTATCTTCATTAATCTTAGGAATAGTAGAATTTTTATTACTATGTATATTTAATATCATTTCATCTAATTCTATTTTCAACCCTTCATCTAAAGCAAGCATTCTAACAAAAGGTGAAGAATTGCTTTTTAATCCTTTCAAGAGTCCTTTTAAATGTTGGATTGGGATTTCATATGTATTTTTAAAAGGAAAAAATTCCTTTGAAAAAAAGATATCGGCATTGGCACAACCATCAGTCATAGCCACACGTAAAACGTTATCGAAATAAAGATAAATATTTCTATGAATTGGCTCAACAGTACCGCAAAATTTATCAGCAAATTCAGTAATTTTTTTAAGTCTCTTTGTGGGTATCCAGCCTTCCATTAAAAATCCTCCATTTTTGTTAATTACTTTCGAAAATGAAAATTGTTCCTGCTAAAGCCATAAAAACATCCATTATAAAACTCAAAAAAGATGAATTTTTCAATTTATCTAATTCATCGGAATTATTATAAGTTTTTTGAAATAAAATGTTATTTTCATTATCTCTTAAAATTGCAGAGACTATATAGTGCCCTTTTACAACAGTATAATTAAATAAACTATAATCATAAAAATTGTAATTTATAGTTATATTATGAACGTATATATCCAGAGAATAAAATTTTTTCTTTTTTGATTCAGGTGTATTTCCATTAAAACTTTCTGATAATATATTTTTAAAAAGTATATTATCTATATTTGTATTTTTAAGAGAAGAAGATGATGGGTTAAACAATAAATAAAAATCAACTCCAATAGGAATAAAAAAAGAATAAAACAAAACATCATTATTTGACTTCATTAAATTAAAAAAAGTATATAATGCCGCGGTAAAAGCAGGAGCAGAATATTTTGCAATAGGGAGTGTAAATTGATTTACCTGTAATACATTATATCCAGAAGTATTATTCTTAAAATTAGCATAAGAGCGATTGTCCACAAATGTATTAATTTTAATATATGCATCATTTTCAACATAATCTTTAATATCGGATTTTATAGTCTGTGAAATTTTATAATAATAATTAGCCACATCCTTATCAAGATTAAAAGAAAGCCCAATTGCTGAAATAATCAATACGGTGAATAAGATTAAAGTTTTTTTCATAAAAATCCCCCCTTCAAAATTAAAAACTATATTGTTATATAAAATATTATATCATAAAGTTAGAACATAATTCTTGACACATAGATTTTAATTTGTTATAATTCACTCAGTGAATAAAAAGAGGTGAAAGCATGTTTGATTTTGAAGACTATACATTTTTTAATCCATCTCCTAATTTCAGGGAGTTAATGATTTTACAGATAATTTCGCAAAATGAAAAGGTATCTCAGGAAATGATAGCCAGAAGCGTAGGGATAGTTCCTTCAATGGTAAACCGATATTTAAAAGATTTTGAAGATAAGAAATATATAATAAAAACTGGCGGAAACAGAAGAAATATGAATTATGAAATTACGCACGATGGGGAAAAGAGGCTGCAATTTTTGACCGTTTCCTTTATAAACGAAGTTTCAAAAATATATTCTGAGACGAAGAAATCATTTAATAAAGTTCTTAATAAAATTGAAGATATGGGGTATAAGAATATATTATTATACGGTGCAGGAGTTGTTGGAGGAATAGTATTAAAGGTATTAACCGGAGAAAATATAAACGTAATAGGGTTTATAGATGATTCTATTTCAAAACAGGGGGATAAAATACATGGAATAAACATATATTCTCCAGAAGAAGTGAAAAATATGGATTATGACATGATTATAATAGCTTCATTTAGACATTCTGAGGATATTTTAAAAAATGCGAGAGAGAATGAATTATCAAATATATATATTTTTAATATTGATGAAACAGGTAATGTTTCATTGGAGAAAGGGGAGTAAAAAATGAAAATTCCATTATTTGATATGACAAGGCAATATGAAAAAATAAGGGAAGAAGTTTTGGAGACTCTTGATAATATTTTTAAAACAGGAAAGGTAATTTTAGGACCACATGTAAAAGCTCTTGAAGAAGAATTGGCAGAATATGCAGGGACAAAATATGCAATAGGTGTTGCAAATGGCTCTGATGCATTATTTTTATCTGTGAGGGCTTTAAATATTGGAGAAGGTGATTATGTAATTACTACACCATATACATTTTTTGCAACAGCAAGCTGTATAACAAGAAATGGAGCAAAGCCTATATTTGTTGATGTTGAAGAAAAGTATTACAACATGGATTTAAATAAGGTAGAAGAAATTTTGAAAAATCATCCAGAAAGGGAAAAAATAAAGGCAATAATACCCGTTCATCTTTTTGGTAAAACAATAGATCTTGAAAGACTTCAATATTTCAAAGAAAAATATGGAGTTTATATAATCGAAGACGGTGCACAGTCCATAGGTTCCATGTGGAAGGGCAAAAAAGGATTTTCTGTTGGAGATTTAAGCATTACATCATTCTTCCCTACCAAAAACCTTGGAGGTTATGGTGATGGAGGAATGGTATTTACCAATAATGAAGAGTTAGCAACAAGAGTAAGAAAATTAAGAGTACACGGTGCAGCAAAAAAATACTATCATGATGAAGTAGGATTTAATTCAAGGCTTGATGAAGTGCAGGCAGCAATATTGAGAATAAAATTAAAACATCTTGATGAGTACATAGAAAATAGAATAAAAATAGCTAAAAAATATGATGAGTTATTTAAAGCATATAAATTAGAAAAATATGTAGAGTATCCAGGAGTATTTGAAGATAAATCTCATGTCTATCATCAATATGTAATAACGCTTAAAAAAGGTAATAGAGACGAGTTAAGAGAATATTTAACAGAAAAAGGCATAGGAACATCTATTTATTATCCGAAGGGATTACATGAACAGAAATGTTTTGAATATCTTGGTTATAAAAAAGGAGATTTTCCAATAACAGAAAAAGCAACAGAAACTACATTGGCATTGCCTATATTCCCTGAACTCACAGAAAATGAGGTTGAATATATAGTAGAATCTATAAAAGAATATTTTAATAATTAAACTAATCCCGCTTGAAAAACAGCGGGATTTTATGATATAATATGATTGATGATAAAATCACAAAGATGGAGGGATGGGAATGTTTGGTTTTTCTCCAGGACTTACAGTGCTATTAATAGTTGCCTTTTTTTTATTGATATATAGAGGATGGAAATCATATCAGGATGGATATTTTGGTGAATTTTTATTTAGACTTTTAAGAACCTTTTTATTTGTATTAGCGGCGAATTTTATTATGTGGATGATGGATATATAGTATATAATTAGGCTCTTCAATTTGAAGAGCCTTTTTAATTAAATTATATTGACACATTCTTTTTTTTATGATATAATTCACTCAGTGAATGAAAATAAATTCAAAATTTTATATATTCGGAGGGATGAATATGAGTTTAATGGAAAAGATTCAAAACAAAACAGCAAAAATAGGGGTTATTGGACTTGGTTATGTTGGATTACCTTTAGCAGTAGAAAAGGCAAAGGCAGGTTATAACGTTATTGGCTTTGATGTTCAGGAAAAAAAAGTTGAAATGGTTAATAAAGGTATTAATTATATTGGTGATGTTGTAAATGAAGAACTTGAAGATCTTGTAAAAAAAGGAAAGATTACAGCTACAACAGATTTCGAAAAATTAGCTGAATGTGATGCAGTAATGATCTGTGTACCTACTCCTTTAAATAAATTTAAGCAGCCCGATTTGCAATATGTTGTTGCTTCTACAAAAGAGGTTGCAAAAAGATTGCATAAAGATATGCTGGTAACCCTTGAAAGTACAACATATCCTGGAACCACAGAGGAAGTAATGCTTCCTATATTAGAAGAAACAGGATTAAAGGTTGGTAAGGATTTCTATCTTGCTTTTTCACCAGAAAGGGTAGACCCAGGAAATTTAAGGTTTAAAACAAAGAATACACCAAAGGTAGTTGGTGGCGTAACACCAGAATGTACAAAACATGCTAAAGCGTTATATGAAAATGTTCTTGAAGCAGAGGTATTTGCTGTTTCAACACCAAAAGAAGCAGAAATGGCAAAGATTTTAGAAAATACATTTAGAATTGTAAATATTGCGCTTATTAATGAAATGGCTGTAGTTGCAAAAAAACTTGGAATTAATATCTGGGAAGTTATTGATGCAGCAGCTACAAAACCATTTGGTTTTATGCCTTTTTATCCTGGGCCAGGTGTAGGTGGTCATTGTATTCCAATAGATCCATTTTATTTAACATATAAAGCAAGAGCTGTTGATTATCATACAAGATTAATAGAAATGGCTGGAGAAATAAATGATGCAATGCCTGAATATGTTGTTTCAAGACTTCAGGATATTTTAAACGATAGAAAGAGATGTTTAAATGGAGCAAAGGTATTATTGCTTGGTGTTGCTTATAAAAACGATATAGATGATTTAAGGGAATCACCTGCATTAAAGGTTATAGAACACCTTGAAAAGAAACATGCAGATATTATTATTCATGATCCGTATATTCCAGAATTTACACATGAAGGAAAAACATATAAGAGTGTGGAATTAACAAGAGAGCTTCTTGAAAGTATAGATGCTGTGGTATTAACTACTGCACATTCTAATGTAGATTATGAATTTGTGCTTGAACATGCTCCATTCTTATTTGATACAAAGAATAAAACAAAGAATATAGAAAAGAATAAGGATAAGGTGATATTATTATGATTCGACTGGCATTAATTGGTTGTGGTAGAATTGCTACTAAAAAACATACAGAAGCTATAATAAAGAATAGCGAATTATTTGAGCTTGTAGCTGTTGTTGATCCTGTAAAGGAAAAGGCAGAAAATATTGCTAATATAATAGAAGAAGCGGGATTAAAAAGGCCAGAAGTATATACTGATTATAATGAAGTTTTAAAAAGAGAAGATATAGATATGGTATCCATAGCTACAGAAAGTGGATATCATTATCAGATTTCTATAGATGCAATGTGCAATGGAAAACATGTGCTTGTTGAAAAACCTATGGCATTATCCACAAAAGAAATGGACCATATGATAGAACTTTCAAAAGAAAAGGATTTAAAATTAGGTGTGTGTTTTCAGAACAGATTTAATCCACCTATTCAGGAGTTAAGAAAAAAACTTGAAAATGGTGATTTTGGAAAATTGTTGCATGGACAGATTTCCATAAGATGGAACAGGAATAAATCATATTATGAACAGGCACCATGGAGAGGAACGTGGGAGCTTGATGGTGGAACATTAATGAATCAATGTACTCACGGAATAGACCTATTACAATGGACATTTGGTGAAATAGAAGAGATTTCTGGTAGAATTGAAAACTTTAATCATCCATATATTGAAGCAGAAGATTTTGGAAGTGCAATTATAAAGTTTAAAAATGGTGCTGTGGGAATTGTAGAAGGAACAGCAAATGTTTATCCAAAGAATCTTGAAGAAACATTATCTGTGTTTGGTGAAAATGGAACGGTTGTAATAGGTGGTCTGGCAGTAAATAAAATAGAAACCTGGAGATTTGAAGGCGAAGAATCACATCCATTTCAAAATTTGCCTGATCCTGATACTGTTTATGGTGCAGGTCATGTGCCGCTTTATAAGGACTTTTATGAAGCTATAATAAATGATAGAAAACCATATATTTCTGGAGAAGATGGAAAAAAAGCTGTTGAAATTGTACTTGCAATTTATAAATCTTCTAAGGAAGGAAAACCAGTAAAATTTCCATTTGAATTTTCAACACTTGAGATGAAGGAATATTTTAAGTAATAATAAAATAAAAATGTCGGGCTGAAAATCAGCCCGACTTATTATTATTTATTATTCTTCAAATTCTATTAATCCCAATGTTCCGTCTTTTCTTTTGTAAATAACATTAACTTCTTCTGACTCTGAATTTCTAAATACAAAAAATTCGTGTCCCAATAATTCTAACTGTAATATCGCTTCTTCTAATGAGAACATACTCATATCAAATCTTTTTCTTTTTTCAATTTTGCTGAAAAGTTCATCTTCATCATCTAATTCTACAGGTTTAACATCTTTTAATGGGTTTGGAGCATCGTGATTTTGTAATTTTCCTTTTACTTTCTTTAATTTTCTTTCAAAAGCGTCAGAAACTTTATCTATAACCTCGTAAAGGTCTGTCCCCCTTTCTTCTACTTTGAAAATACTGCCTTTAAATTTAAGATGTGAAGTAACCTCAACCTTATAAGTTTCTCTGTCTTTTTCTACCCTAATTTCTGTTCCCATTAACAAATCATCGTGTTTTTTGAACATTCTGTCGATTTTTTCCATTCTCTTTTCTAAATAATCTTCAAGAGCTTTAGTGAGCTCAATGTTTTTTGTGAATAATTTGTAATCCATAAGAACACCTCCTTTGGAAGATCCCTAACCACATCTCCTACTATAATAATAGCACTTTTTTTAAAAAAAGTCAAATTCTCTTAATAAATAGTTTTCTTTAAAGTAACTAAAGGGGAGTGTCTATGTCAAAAACGGGCATAGGTATATTAATTTCTATTTTTTCTACTAATTCTGGTTGTTTATATATTATCTGTTTTATACCGGCATCGCCTGATAAATCTAAAACATTTTTATATAATTGTTTATCAATTAATGTTGGAAATCCTTTTTGTCCCTGATAATACGGAGCAACAATAGGTTTTTTAGTATTTTGATATAAAATTTTTTTAACTGTTTCTTTTGTGATTAGAGGCATATCTCCAAGAAATATTAGAGTTTTGTCATAATTATTGTTTAAAGCATATTGTATTGCTGTTTTTACTGAAGAGGAAATTCCTTTTTTATATTCGTGATTATAAATGATTTTGAAATTAGAATAGTCTTTGAAATGATTTTCTATTTCATTCCAATTTTCATTTACAACAAGCAATTTATCGAAAGCATATTGATTTAACAAATCTATGGTCCATTGCAAAAGTGGTTTGCCATTGTAATTATATATAAGTTTATTGCCTTTAAATCTCTTTGATAAACCTGCAGCAAGTATAACTCCCAATATTTTCATTTTAAAAAACCTCCAATTTGATGTATAATTATGTTAACATTATATCACAGATTAAGGGGGTTGTTTATGAAAAGGTTTTCAGTTTTAATACTTTTTGTCTTAATGATTACATTTTTATTTGCCGGTGAAATTACTGTATGGTTTGAATATGAAGGTTTTGATCAATTTGAAGATATTGTAAAATCATTTGAAAAAGAGAATCCTGGAATCACTGTGAAGGTGATAAGACAGCAAAAAATATCCTCGAAATTATTTACAGTTTTTAGAGGAGATGGAGATATTCCTGATATTGTTTTAGTAAAAAATGATGAGATAGGGAAGTTAACAGATGCAGGATTATTAGAAAATATAGATGCATTAAAAGATAGATATGAAAAATCATTTATAAAAGGCTCATTTGATGCATTTAAAATAGAAAAACATATTGTTAAAGATGGGAAATCTATTTCTAAGGAAGTACATTATTATGGCATACCATTTTATTTTGATACACAGGTATTATTTTATCATTATAAAACCTTTTATGATTCAGGGTTTCCTTTAGAATATGGACATACATTTGAAGATTTATTGTTTGCAAGTTATGCAGTGGAAGAAAAAACAAAGGGAAAAACACTTGGGCTTGCATGGGGCGCCAATTCTCCTTATTGGTTCCCACCTTTCCAATGGGCATTTGGAAAAGAAAATTTAATGGAAAATGGAAGAATAATAATAGATGATGATAATACCTATAATGCAATTTCTTTTATATTTACAACAGTTGCAGGAGGTAGTGCTCATCTCATAGAAAGGCAGGGGCTTGTTTCTGGATTTAAAAAAGGCAAAATAGCAGCCATGTTTTTTGGAACCTTTATGATTCCTGATTTTATTAAATCCGGTATAGAGTTTAAAATATTACCATTACCATATATAAAAGAAGCAGGAAATTATATGACACCTGTTCTGGATTACAAAGGTTTTAGCGTTATAAAAGGGAAATTAAATAATGATGTTGAGAAATTTCTTGAGTATATTTCAAAGAAAGAATCTCAGATTACATTTTGTAAGGACTTATACAAATTTCCTTCTTCCAAAAGTGCTTTTGATGAATTGAAAGAAAAGGATGAATATTTTAAGGTTGCCTATATGTCTGCGGAAAGAGGAAAGGTTTTGCCAAATTCCGCATATTTTAAATCAAAATACTGGCAGGGAATACGAACGATGATGACATTAATTCTTAAGCAAAAAGATGAAATGGATGATTCTATTATAGAAAAAACACAGAGGTTTATGGATGAAAAATAAAAGTAAGTATATTCTTTTATTACCAGCGGTATTTTTAATAACCTTTATTTTAATAATACCAATGTTTTCGATCTTGAAAACATCATTATATACCTCACCGTTTGGTGAGAATGGGGGTTTTGTTGGTATTAAGAATTATATAGAGGTTTTAAAAGACTCTGGAATGTCTATAGCTGTAAAGATTAGTTTCATATGGTCTGCTATTATTTCTTCAATAGTGATGATAATAGGTATTTTAATAGCATATTTGATAGAGGAAAAATTTAGAAATAAAAAATTGGTTTTCTTTTTAACGATGCTTCCATGGATAGTACCGTCTTATATAGGTGTATTGATATGGAGAGCTTTAATATATGGATATGGAACAGATTCTATTATAAAAAATATTTTTCATATTAATACAAATATATTTACAGATGTATTATCTGGATTTGGATGGGGGGTTTTTGTAAGTATCTGGCTTGAATTACCGATAGTAATAATGGTTTTAATTTCTGCATATCAGGAAGTTCCAAAGGAATTATATTTTGCAGCAGAGATAGATGGTGCCAACTCATTGAATACTCTTATTAATATTACTATTCCATATATAAAGCCAACGATTATTGCATGGTTTCTGATAATATTTGCTGCGCATTTTAAGGACTTTACTGTTCCATTTCTTTTAACAGCAGGAGGACCACCATTATTGGACGGAATAGGTAGTCATAGTATTGTTGGTATTACAACAACTATGGGAATATTCAATTATTTTGTTTCAAATACGTATTATGATTTTGGAATAATATCAGCTTATAGCGTTATTTCAGCGTTTTTTGTAATGCTTATAGCTTTTATCTTTCTTACCAGAAGAACTATATCTTTAAATAAATTTATAACCTTTGTTATAGCCATAAAGGTTCTTACCTATATGTTTAATCATAATATAGTATTATTGCTATCTGCGGCAATGTATCTTTTGTTGCTAAAAAACAGAAATTTATTTGGAGTAATAGTATTTGTAGATTTTGCAATAATGATGCTAAGCATAAATCATTATGGATTCTGGAAAGGATTTGATTTTGTTCCTATAATAGGATTAATGTGGCTGATTTTTAAAGAAAAAACGCCTGTATTGCCACAAATTAGATTTAACATGACAAATTATATGAGATATATTGTATTGGGAATATTAATTTTAAGTATATTATTACCATTATGGAGCATAATAAATATATCTCTTTCCGGAAATAACGATATAACAATGAACCTTTTACCGAAAAATGCAACATTTGAAAATTACAAAAGGATATTCACAGAAGCAAATATAGATTTAAACTTAAAAAATACATTTATTTTATCCACACTAACAGCAATATTAGTACCATTAACTGCGTATCCTTTAGCATTGTTTATATCAAAAAATAGAATGGGATGGATATTGCCTATACTTATATTTATGGATTTTCTTGGAGGAGTGCATTCTATTATAGCTTTATTTATGGTCTTTAAGAAATTAAAATTATTGAATTCATTATTTGGGCTTTCATTGGTGTATACAACACATACATTGCCAATGGCCACATTCCTCATAAAAGGATATCTCGATAAGATTCCAAAGGAAATAGAAGAAACAGCCATAATGGATACATCAAGAATAAAATCATATTTTTATATATTATTTCCATTGTCTATTCCATCAATACTGGTGTCTTCATTGATAGGGTTTATGAAAAGCTGGAATGGGTTTATACCATCATTGATGTTATTAACAAAAGACAATTTATATCCAATATCTGTTAAACTATATTCCTTTATAGGAGAACCGGGAACTTCATATCCGCGTTGGGATTTATTTGCTGCATCATCGGTGCTTAATATGATATTCCTTGCAATAATATTTATAGCCATTAGAAAACCATTAATGAATGGGGTGTTGAAAGAAAGATATTAATTGAAATATAGGGGGGAAAATAGATGAAAATAAAGGATATTATTCCTGTGGCATTGGGAGAGGAAATGCCAGATGTATTGATAAAAAATGCGAAATTGGTAAATGTATTTACGGGGGAAATAGAGGAAACTAACATTGCATTATTTAGAAAAAGAATAGCAGGTATAGGGGATTATAATGAGGGTAAGGAAATAATAGATCTTAAAGGAAAATATATACTTCCAGGGTTTATTAATGCTCATTTGCACATTGAAAGTTCAATGTTAGCCCCAAGACAATTTGCTAAAGCAGTATTGTTAAGAGGAACAACAACGGTAATAGCAGATCCGCATGAAATATCAAATGTATTAGGATTAGATGGTCTTGAATATATGATAAAATCCACAGAAGGAATTCCTTTAAATGTTTATATAGCAATACCTTCTGCTGTTCCGGCGACCAATATGGAAACAACAGGAGCCAGATTAGGACCAGAAGATATGGTGGGATTTGTGGATACATATCCCAATAGAATAATTGCCCTTGGTGAGGTTATGAACTTTCCTGGTGTGCTAAATAGAGATCCTGAATTATTGACAAAGATAGAAATCTTAAGACATAAATATAAAAAGATAGATGGGCATGCACCAGGAGTAACAGGAAAAGCATTAAATGCGTATATAGATGCATTTATTAGATCTGATCATGAGTGTTCTACAGAGCCAGAAGCTTTGGAAAAGATAAGTAAAGGCATGCATGTGTTTATAAGAGAAGGAACAGCAGCAAAGAATCTCGATGATTTGATTGGTGCTGTAAATATTATGAATCACCACAATTTTTCCTTCTGTACAGACGATAGGGAACCGTTGGATATTTTACATGAAGGCGATATAGATTATCTTGTAAGAAGAAGTATTCAAAAGGGTGTAGATCCTATAATAGCAATAAGAATGGCAACAATAAATACAGCAAGATATTTTAATCTTAGAAGCATGGGTGCAATAGCACCGGGATATAAGGCTGATATGATAGTTGTTGATGATTTAGAAAACCTCAATATTAGAATGGTTATAAAGGATTCTAAAGTGGTTGTGAAAGATGGAGAATTAGTAGATGAAATGAAAGGGCTATATGATGACCTTCCAAAACGTTTTGGAAAGGTTATATTGCCAGAATTTTCAGTGGAAGATTTGAAAGTAAAACCTGAAAGCAATAAAATGAGAGTAATAGAAGTGTTTGAAGGTTCGCTTTTAACCAAAGAGTTAATAGTAGAACCAAAGGTAGAAAATGGTGTAGTAGTTTCTGATATTGAAAGAGATATAATTAAGATAGCTATTTTTGAAAGACATACAGGTTCAGGATTTTCAAAAGGGTTTGTTAAAGGATTCAAATTAAAAAGCGGTGCAGTTGGAACCAGTGTAGGTCATGATTCTCATAATATTGGAATAATTGGTACGAACGATGAGGATATGTATATTGCAGCTAAAGAGATAGAAAGAATGAATGGTGGTATGGTTGTTGTAAAAGATGGAAAGGTATTATCTCGTGTTCCGTTGCCAATAGCAGGTCTTATGGCAGATAAAGAATTGTTTGAAGTTGTTGAGGAATTGGAATATCAGGAAGAGCAATTAAAGAAACTTGGAGGAATAAAAGAGGTGTTTATGACATTATCCTTTATACAATTAGCAGTTATTCCAGAATTAAAAATTACTGATAGAGGTCTTGTAGATGTGAATAAACAGAAGTTCGTGGAATTATTTGTTTAAATTGAATTTTACCGTGAATAGTCTTTATGATATAATTTAATTAAATTTAGAATCCGAAAGGGAGGGATATATATGAAAAAGTTATTGGTTATTTTAATGGTTGTATTGCTTGGTATTACCTTATTTGGTAAGGTAAAGGTTGCGTTGTTAATTAATGGTACTCTTGGAGACAAATCATTCTTTGACTCAGCAGCAAGAGGAGTAAAATGGGCAGAAGAAAAATTAGGTGTAGAAGCAAAGATTATTGAAATGAGTTATAATCCAACAGAATGGGAACCTACATTGGAAGATATTTCTGATCTTGGAGAATATGATTTAATTATTGTTGGAACATGGCAAATGGTTGAATTATTACAGAGAATAGCTCCAATGTATCCTGATCAAAAATATATAATTTATGATGATGCAGTAGATTATTCACAGGGAAATCTTGATAATGTATATTCCATCACATATAAACAGAACGAAGGTTCATTTTTAGCTGGTGCAATGGCTGCAATGGTTTCAAAATCAGATAAATTTAAATATTCATTACCAGATAAAAAGATAATAGGTTTTCTTGGCGGTATGGATATACCTGTTATTAATGACTTTTTAGTAGGTTATATTGAAGGTGCAAAATATATTGATCCAGATATGAAAGTATTAATTTCATATGTAGGTGTATGGAATGATCCGGCAAAAGGTAAAGAATTTACATTGTCCATGTACAGGCAGGGGGCAGATGTTGTATTTGCAGTAGCAGGTGAAACAGGAAATGGCGTTTTGGCAGCAGCAAAGGATATGGACAGATGGGCAATTGGAGTTGACTCAGATATGCAATTATTATATGAAGAAAAAGATATGGATATAGTAAAACATACAATAACATCAATGCTTAAAAACGTAGATTATTCTTTATATAAATCAATAGAAATGTTCATAGAAGGGAAATTACCTTTCGGAAAGGCTGAAGCATGGGGATTAAAGGAAAAAGGTGTAGGACTTGCCGATAACAAGTATTTCCAGCAGGTTATGTCTGTAGATCCATGGATATTAATAAAATTAAAGGATATTGAACTTGGAATTATCAGAGGAGATATAAAGGTTCCAACTGCATATGGAATGAGCAATGAAGAGTTAAACAAAATTAGAAATTCTGTAAGACCATAATAACATAAAAGACATATAATAAATTATAATCTGGGGCTACGCGTAGCCCCACTTTTATTAAATTTTTAATTTCATTTAGGAAAGGTGAGAGGTATGAGTGAATATGTCCTTGAAATGAGAAATATATGGAAGGTATATCCCAATGGAGTTACTGCAAATAAAGGAGTAGATTTAAAGGTTAAAAAAGGCGAAATTCACGCATTGCTTGGTGAAAATGGAGCAGGAAAAAGTACATTAATGAAGATATTATTTGGTTTTGAAAGAGCCACAGAAGGCGAAATATATTATAATGGTGAAAAATTGGAGAATCATACCGCAGATAAAGCCATTGAATTGGGAATTGGTATGGTTCATCAGCATTTTATGCTTGTTCCTTCTTTGACAGTTGTGGAAAATGTAGTTCTTGGAATGGAACCCACAAAAGGTTTTTCAATAGATTTAAAAAAAGCTACAGAATTTGTTGAAAAGGAAATGAACAAATATGGATTACCTGTACCTTTGCATGAAAAGGTAAAGGATATCAGTGTAGGTATGAAACAAAGGGTTGAAATTATAAAAACTCTCGTTCGTGGAGCAGATTTAATTATTCTTGACGAGCCAACAGCTGTATTAACTCCACAGGAAACTGTGGAATTATTTAAAGCGTTGAAGAATCTTACTGCTGCCGGGAAAACTGTAATTTTCATTACTCATAAATTAAATGAAGTTAAGGAAATTGCTGATAGAATTACTGTTTTAAGAAGAGGTAAAACAGTAGGAGAGGCAGAAGTAAAGAATATAACCGAAAAAGATATGTCAAGAATGATGGTTGGTAGAGATGTGGATTTGAATATAGAAAAGAAACCTGCACAACCAGGAAATGTTGTTTTAGAAGTGAAAAATCTTCACTTTACAAGAAATGACGGAGTAAAGATGTTAAAAGGTGTATCTCTCGCTTTGCGTGAAGGTGAAATTCTTGGTATAGCCGGTGTAGAAGGAAACGGTCAAACAGAATTAGTTGATATAATCACCGGTATGGAAAAACCTGAAGATGGAGAAATCTTCGTCTTCGGAAAAAATATGAAAGATAGCGATAATCCACATGAATTTAGAAAAGCTGGTATGAGTTTTATACCTGCAGACAGAATGATTTGGGGAGCTTCAAAAGAGGATACAATAGAGGAAAATCTTATAAGCGACAGATTCTATAAAGAACCATTTTCCAAACGAGGAGTATTATCGTATAAAGCAATAACAGAAAATGCAAAAAAAATGATAAAGGAGTTTGATATTAGAACAGACGGCCCTAAAACTGCTGTAAAAATGCTTTCAGGAGGAAATATCCAGAAAGTTGTTGTAGCAAGGGAATTTACTGCAAATTCAAAGATTATTATAGCTGATCAACCTACAAGGGGTATTGATATAGCAGCTGCAGACTTTATAAGAAGACGACTTGTAAAAGAAAGAGATAACGGTGTGGGTGTTCTTCTTGTTTCCGCAGATTTAACAGAATTACTTGAAACTTCGGATAGAATAGTGGTTATGTATCATGGTGAAATAGTGGCAAAATTTGATGATGTATCACAACTTACAGAAACAATACTTGGTGAGTATATGCTTGGTATAAAAAAGATGTCAGCAGAAGAAATGGGTGATAAATCATGAAGGGTATGAAAAGATATGAAGTTTATAGAACTATTATAGCAATACTCATAGCTCTTGCTTTAGGGTATGTATTAATACTTCTTTCTGCTATACCAAAAGGAGACATGGCATTTTCAGAGAAATTAAAGGTTGCTATTACAGATGCAAATGATGCATTTGTAAAGTTTTTGACACTTCCTGTTGCAAGGCAGAGAAGAGGACACTGGCAATTTAATCTTAGAGGTTTCATTCAATGGATTAATGAAAGTGTTCCTATAATGATTACAGGTCTTGCTGTTTCGTTGATATTTACAGCGAAACAATTTAATATAGGTGCTGAGGGACAATTATTCCTTGGTGCTGCCATAGCAAGTTTTGCAGCAATATACTTTCCGGCGATACCAATTCTACATCCTATTGTTGTTATTCTTGTTGCTTCATTGGTAGGAGCTGGGTGGTCAGCAATACCTGGTTATTTAAAGGCAAAGTGGAATGCATCTGAAATAGTAACTTCATTAATGCTTAATTATGTTGCATTATATATGGGATTATTTATAATCAAAGTATTTTTAAGAGATCCCAATGCAGGTCAATTGGTATCTTATAAATTTAAAGAAACAGCTATGTTATACCTTTTAAATTCAAGATATAGATGGCATATAGGTATATTAATAGCTCTTGCAATGAGTTTACTTTTCTGGTTTATTATGAAAAAAACAACATGGGGTTATAAGGTAAGATTAATCGGTAACAATAAGAACTTTGCATATTATTCAGGAATAGACACACAAAAGACATTGTTCCAGGCTCATGTTGTAAGTGGTGCAATTGCAGGAACAGCAGGTATTATTGAGTTAATTGGATATCACGGTAGATTTTTATGGTTGTTTTCTCCAGGATATGGATGGGACGGTATAATTATTGCCACATTGGCAAGAAATAACCCGTTATATGTACCACTAGCCGCTTTATTCCTTTCTTATATCAGGGTAGGAGCAAAAACAATGGGAAGATATACAAATATACCACCGGAAATGGTATCGATTTTACAGGCAACTATAATCTTACTTGTAACTGCTGAAGCATTCCTTTCAGGAATGAGACAAAAAGCTATAGAAAAAGAAGCAAAAAAATCAGAAAATGCCATTGCGAATGGTGGTGAAACAGCATGAATGGAGTTTTAAGTTCTATATTATCGTGGGATTTTTTATCAGCTGGAATCAGGGTAACAACGCCGATATTATTGGCAGCTCTTGGTGCATTAGTAGCTGAGCTTGCAGGAACGCCTAATATAGCTCTTGAAGGTACAATGCTATTTTCTGCTTTTGTTGGAGTAATAATCAGCGGATTTACACAGAATATATGGTTATCTATAATAGGTGCATTAATAACAGGTTGGGTAATGTCATCAATACTTGCGTATTTTTCTTTAAAATTAAAAACAGATATAATAATGGCAGCAATTGCTTTAAATATTTTTGCAAGTGGTGGAACTGTGTATGCACTGTATTTATTAACAGGCGATAAGGGTTCATCAGCTTCTGTTAAATCGCTTGTTTTACCAAATATAGATATACCTATAATAAAGGATATACCTATTTTGGGAAATATTTTAAGTGGGCATCATGTACTTACGTATGTTGCGGTATTAATGATATTCCTTGTTCAGTATATGTTGTATAAAACACCTCTTGGTTTGAGGATTAGATCAGTTGGTGAATCACCTGATGCTGCACGTTCTGTTGGGATTTCTGTATTTAAAACACAATATACAGCCCTTGTAATTAGTGGTTTATTAGCAAGTTTAGCAGGTGTGTTTTTATCCATGGGTTATGTTTCATGGTTTGCAAGGGATATGACAGCAGGTAGAGGGTTTATAGCCCTTGCTGCTCAGGCGTTAGGTGGAACTTCTGCATATGGTGTAGCGTTAGGTTCATTATTGTTTGGTTTTTCAGAAGCTCTTTCATTCTCTTTGCAATTCTTAAATATTCCATATGAAGTAACGCAATCAATGCCATTTTTAATTACTGTTGGCGCATTGGCGTTTTATGCATGGAATAAGGTTAGAGAAAGTAAGGAAAAAATCTTTTAATTTAATTAAAGATTAAAGGAGGTTTTCGGGGTGAGTAAAAAACTTTCTTTGTTAGGATTATTTACCGCATTTTTAATTGTTACTGCGTGGATAAAAATTCCAACGCCATTTGGTGTGCCGTTTACCCTGCAGGTATTTGGAATTATACTTTCTATTTATTTCTTAAAAAAAGATGCATGGAAGGTTGTTTTGATTTATGTAATGCTTGGTATGCTTGGGCTTCCTGTATTTGCAGGATTTAATGCTGGGATAGCAACAATCTTAGGTCCAACTGGTGGATATATAATAGGATTCTTATTGGCTACTGTTGTTGCATTTTTGCCTTTTGAAGGGATATTAAGAGGAATTTTAGCCTTGATAATAATTTATGTATCAGGCGTATTAGGATTAATGATGAGGTTGGATATAAATTTAATTAAAGCAATTCAAATAGGTGTTTTACCATTTATTGTTTTTGATGTTATCAAGGTTGTACTTGGATATTATACATATGTACTTACAAAAAAATATAATATAGAAATTGTAAAATAATCTTTGTATAATAGCCTCTTCTATTAAAGAAGAGGCTATTTTTAATTTGTAATACTTTTTTCTTTTTATTTAAATCTTTTCGAAAGATTTTCATTATATTAGAGGAATAAGATATAAATGTTTTTTGCCTTTTATTAAAGAAAGGGGGATAAAATGACTATAAACGGTATTTTAGTTCTGGTAATAGTTGGATTGGCGTATCTGTATATTATTTTTGGAAAAAAGAACAAACCTGTGGTAGTTTTTAGTCTGGCTTTATTGATTTCTGGATTAAGATTGGTAGAAGGGTTAGATGCAGAAAACTTCAGTCATGTTGTGGATATTGATACATTGGGATTATTAACAGGTATGATGATGATAGTAGCTTTTTTAAGTAAGTCTGGTTTTTTTGAGTTTTTTTCTATTAAGATTATAAAGCTTGGGGGAAAACGATTCTTTTTAACAATTACAATGTTGATGATAATAGTAGCGTTAACATCAGCATTTTTAGATAATGTAGTTACTATTCTTGTTATGGCGCCTATGATTTTTTTAATAGCAGATATGCTTGAAATTAGTCCTATACCATTGATAATGCTAACTATTTTAATGGATAATATTGGAGGAGCTGCAACATTAATAGGTAGTCCTTTAAACCTTGTTATAGGTTCAATTAGTGGATATTCATTTAATGATTTTATTGTAAAAATGGGTCCTGTATCTATTCTGGCTTTCATAGGAGTATTGTTTTATTTTAAAAAGCATTTGAGAGTAGACGAAAAAACATTAAAAAATATAGCTAAATTAAATGAAATCGATGAAAGAAAAGCTATTACTGACAAAAAAATGATGATTTATTCATTAATAGATTTTATAATAGTAATTATATTATTTATTTTGCATTCTACTTTGCATTTAGAATTAGCTGTTATAGCACTTTTGGGTGGTTCTATTTTAGTATTTAAATTTGCAAATGGATATGAAGATGTTGCAAAGGATATAGATTGGGATATGCTATTCTTTTTTGCAGGTTTGTATATGACTTCATATGCATTGGAAGAAATAGGATTTACGGAAAAGATTGCGAATATGTTTATTCCACTTGAATCCAATCAATTACTGCTTATAGGTGTTTTTTATTTAATAGCTGTTATTACAATTCCAATTTTAAATAATGTACCATCGGCATTAATTCTGGCACCTGTTATAAGAATACTTGTAAATCAGGGTATTACACCTGTGTTATGGTGGGCTTTTGCAATAGGAGCAAATTTTGCTACCAGTTTAACCCCATTGGGAGCTGTTCAAAACCTGGTTGCAGTTAATTATCTTGAAAAGAATTTAGGAAGAAAGTTTGGATTTATTGAATATATGCGATGGAAGATAATACCAGTTTTAATATCTCTGGTAATTGGATTAATATATGTAGGATATTTATTATATATGTAAAACTGAGGCCATTAGAGGCCTCAGTTCAATTTATTAATGGCGTATTCAATTTGCTTACAGGCTCTTTCTACAATTTCTCTGGATGTTGCGATATTCATTCTCATAAAACCTTCTCCACCAGGACCAAAGGTATCGCCAGAATTAAAACCTACCTTCGCTTTTCTTTCCAGGAATCTTTTTAAATCATCCTGTTTCATATTTAATTCTCTGAAATCCAGCCAAACCAGGAAGGTGCCATCAGAATCAATCACTTTTACCTGTGGAATATTTTTTTCAAAGTATGACTTTACAAATTTATAATTTTCTTCTATATATTCCATAACTTCATTTAACCAATCTTTTCCGTGTTTATATGCAGCTTCTGCTGCGACGAGACTTGAGATATTTTGTAAATATAAACCAGCTTTTTGAATCCATGCTTCAAATGTGTTTCTTAATTTTTCATTTTTTATAATTGCAAAAGAATAATGAAAACCAGCAATATTAAATGTTTTGCTTGGAGCCATTAAAGTTATAGTTCTTTCTGCAATTTCATCAGAAAGTGAAGCAATTGGTATATGTTTTGAATTTTTAAATACAAGATCAGCATGAATTTCATCGGAAACTATTAATACGTCATGTTTTATACATAATTCTCCAATTTTTTCCAATTCTTCTTTTGTCCATACTCTACCAACGGGGTTATGAGGACTGCATAAAATAAACATTTTTGAGTTTTTAAGTTTTTCTTCTAAATCTTCAAAGTCTATTTCATATTTATTATTTTTCAATACTAATTCATTTATTAAAAGATTTCTGTTATTATTTTTTACAGAACTCATAAAAGGTGGATATACAGGTGTTTGAATTAATATATTATCTTTTGGTTTGGTGAATAACATTATTGAAAAGTTTAAAGAGGGTATTACGCCATGTTCTGATAAAATCCAATCTTTTTTTACTTTCCAGGAATGTTTATATTCAAGCCAGTTTATAATATTTTCTTTTAAACTTTTTGGTTCATAAGTATAACCAAAAACGCCATGATCTATTCTTTTTTGTAAAGCTTTTATTACTTCTTCAGGTGCTTTAAAATCCATGTCCGCTACCCACATGGGTATTACTTCATTATCAAAGAATAAATCTGTTTTCCAATCTTTCCAATCCCATTTAATAGAGTTTGTGTTTTTTCTTTCAACAAATTCCATTTTCTTCCCCCCATTTTTTTATAAATTAAAAGATTTTACCGGGCTTTCTGCCCGGTAAAATAAAAGTATTAAAATTCATTTATTACACTAAATTCTATTTTATCTTTAAATTCGTCATTAAATGAATCATAATATTTTGTATATAACATAAATAAATTGTTTGATACAGGATAACCTACAGAAATTTCGGCTGATGTATTTTTATCTAACCAATTATTAATATCTTCTAATGATTCCATAGGTCTATAGTATTTTCCAATAATAATTAGAGGAAATTCTTCAGAAGGTATTTGTGCATATAATGAGCCGGTAATTTCAGGATTTTGAACCTCAAAAGTTTTTGTTAAATCATAATGTAATCTTCCATTTGCATTTATAATATTTCCAAGATGAATATCAATTTCATTAATTCCACCAAATCTAATGGTATCATAATTTAAAATGTCGTAAGCTGTATCAGGATTTTCAAGGTTATTTTCATATTCAACATTTACAAATCCCAATTTATAATAAGGCATCTGTATAACTACAGGAAGTGATTTTAATGTTATTATACCTAAATTTAAAATTCCTCCTGCACCAGCGCCATAACCATTAACTGTTGTTGAGTCAATTGTAGAAGAGATATAACCAGCTTCCCCACCAATTTTTAAAATACCTTCTCCGAGATATGCACTTACACTACCGAGGACATCATCTCTTAAAGGTTTTATATCTTCTTTTTCCATGGTTTTACCGCCAAAAAATTCAAGGTTTATAAAGCCAACATGTGTTTTTAATATTCCATAGTATAAATAACCGCTCTGACTATAATTTACAGGAATAATTGAATCCAATGAATAAGGCATATGAACTTCTGCTTTTATATCTTCACTTATAAAACCTAAGTCTAAAGCATTTTTGAAGTTATTAGTATAATTATACATTAATATACCCAATCCTGCAGTTTTAGGATATGAAATTCCATATCTGAAATATAAAGGTCCAATTCTTAATTTTAATAAATTTATTGTTAATCCTGATAAAATATTATCTGTTTCTTCCATATTTGGAGTTCCATAATATAATGAACCACCAATTTCTTTTTGATATGCATTAAGACCCAACCCAAGCCCAAAAGAATCATTTTCGAAAACACCATTAATAGAATATAAAAGATAATCCTGTCCGTTTTCAGATACTGTGTTGAAATATGGTTGAACATAAAATTCCCCAAAGGATAAAGTTGCTAAAATGCCGATCAATATAATAGATATAAGTTTTTTCATGATATCTACCTCCTCTGTTTTTTTAGATTTTTTGCTGCAACTTCAGGAGATATTGAGTTTATAAAGAAACCTGATCCCCATTCAAATCCTGCAGCATGTGTTAGGCGTGGAATTAATTCAAGATGCCAGTGATAAAAGTTATTATTTAAATTATCAAAGGGAGAGGTGTGTATCATATAATTATATGGAATGTCTCCCAATAAAGAATAAAGATTATAAACAGTATGCTGCAAGATTTCAGCAAAGCTTTTAACTTTTTCAGGGAACTTTCTTAAAATTCCAAAATCAGATGAATGTTCTTTGGGAATTATCCATGTTTCATATGGAAATCGTGGGGCAAAAGGTTCAAATGCAATAAAGTGTTCGTTTTCTTCGATTATTCTGATATTATCTATTTTTTCCTGTTCAATTATAGAACAAAAAATACATTTTTTCTTTAAAGAGTAAAAATTTTTTGCACCTTTTAATTCTTCTTCTATGTATATAGGAATTATAGGAGTTGCAATTAATTGGGAATGTGGATGTTCTAAAGATGCTCCGGCATCGCTTCCATAATTTTTAAATATCTGTATGTATTTTATTTTTTTATCTTTTTTTATTTCGTTGAACCGTATTAAATATGCCCATATAATTTCTTCAACTTCTTTTTCGGACATATTATATATTTTATGATGGTGTTTTTGTGATTCAATTATTACTTCATGATAACCATATCCATCTAATGAATAATATATGCCATTTTTTTTGAATTTTGGTGATATATCAGGTATTACAGCAGGGAATTTATTTGGAACTACTCTTATCCACCAGTTTTCATCATTGGGTTTTGAATTTTCAGGTTTAAATGCCAGTATTTCTGGTGGAGTTAAATGTTCATTTCCCTTATCAAAAGGGCAAAATATTTCTTCGGATATTTCTTTTCTTTCAATTTTTTGAATAGGGCGATTTGAACGTTCTGAAGATATTATCACCCATCTGTTTGTTATAGGATCTTTTCTATATTCTGGCATAAAACCTCCCTGCCCTAGACTTTTTTAGCCAAAGCTCTTTTATACAAATGTATGTATTCTTCAGCAGATTTATCCCATGAAAAGTTACTATTCATAGCGTTTAAAACAACATTTTTCCAACATTCAGGTTTTCTATAATATATATTAAGTGCTTTTAAAATTGCAACCAATAAATCTGAAGAATGGTAATTATAAAATCCAAAACCGTTGCCTATATTTTTTTCACAATTAAATTCTTTTACTGTATCAGCCAGACCACCTGTATATCTTACAATGGGTATTGTACCATATCTCATGGAGTACATCTGTCCAAGGCCACATGGTTCATATCTTGAAGGCATTAAAAACATATCGCTTCCAGCGTATATTAATTGAGCTAATTTAATATCAAATCGTATATTTATTGACAATCTATTATTATATTTGTTCTGAAATTCCTTTAATTGTTTTTCAAAACGTTCTTCTCCTGTTCCAAGAATTATTACCTGAACATCTAAAAGAGTTAAATAATCGAGTATGTCGGCGATTAAATCTATGCCTTTTTGTTCTACTATACGGCCTATAAAACTTATTACAGGAATATTTTTATTTTCTGGTAATCCCAATTCCTTTTGAAGTGATAATTTATTTTTGTATTTATTTTCAAGATTTTCTTTACTGAAATTATATGGAATATTTTTATCTGTTTCAGGGTTTATTTTTTCATAATCAACACCATTTATTATTCCGTACAAATCATTATTTCTAACCTTTAATACACCATCTAATTTATACCCGTATTCTTCTGTTTGTATTTCTTCTGCATATGTTTTACTTACTGTATTAATTATATCGCTGAAAAGTATTCCACCCTTTAAAAAATTAATTTGACCAAAAAATTCAAGTGCATCGATATTGTATAAATAGCCCGGTAAACCTGCAATACTTAATATATCAGGTGGAAAGATTCCCTGATAGCCTAAATTATGAATAGTAAAAACAGTGGCTATTTTTGATAATACATCATCATCGCGGTAATTGGTTTTTAAATAAACAGGAATTAACGCTGTTTGCCAATCATTCAAATGAAGTAGATTTGTTTCTGGCAAATAATTTTTTATAAATGAAATTACTGCGTCAGAAAAATACGTTGTTTGATGTTCTTTATGAGGATATTCATATACGTCATCTGTTGAAAATAATTCTTCATTTTTTATCAGATATACAGGAATATCTGTATCTGGAAGAAAGGATTTAAATACAGAAAATGAATATTTAAAGGAATGACTGAAAGGATAAAGATTTTCCGCAACCTTTTCTAAATGGTACCCTTTGCTTTTTATATTTTTTTCTGCAACTTTATGAAATGGCATAATAATATTAAGTTGGTCTGTATATTTCTTAATATATTTTGGCAATGTTCCCGCAACATCAGCAAGTCCGCCAACCTTCGCGAAAGGATCAACCTCATATGAAACAAAAGAAATATTCATATATCCCACCCCTTATATAATAATAAAAAGATTATTTAACCTTATATGGTGTATCATGAGTGAATATTACGTAATCAGACTTTTCCGTCCATTCTTTTACTATTTCTGCAACTTTATCTGTTCTCAAATTTCTCATAATATCATAAAAATCTATTTTTGTCATACATATATCTCCAGGCAAAAAGAGATTTCCGAAATTTTCACTTTCTATAAATAAAGATACATGTTCTTTTGAGTGGTAAGGAGTATAAATTACGGTAATGGCATTAAAAAGTTTTTCGCCACCTTTAAAAGTTTCCACGCGACCTTCCCAGGAATCAACCATTTGTTGATAAGCCTGACCAATTAAAGGACCGAATTTTCGATAATTTTTTCCTTTATAATTTTCATGAATTCTTATTGTTGCATTAGGGAAAAATATTGAATTATATGCATGATCAAGATGAACATGTGTAAGTACTATATCAGTAATTTCTTCTGGAGGAATATCTAAATTTTCTTCTATATCCTGGATTGTATGGATATGGCCGGGGTCTATTAAAACCTTTCTATTTTCATCTTCGAGTAAAAATACAGAAGAAAATGTTCCATGTACCCTTCCAGTAATAGTTAACAAGCCACCATCGAGTATAATCCTGAATTTCATATTTTCCCTCCTTTAAATATTAAGCCTCTTCGTAAATTCCATCATATTCTATATCATTATCATCAAGTATATTAGAAACAGCATTAACATCCTTTAGAGATAGTTTTACAGAAATCATACGTCTGGTTTTATTTATTTTACATGTAGTCATGGAAAGTATATTTAAATTATTATTGCTGAAAGTTTCAACTATTTTTTTTAATTGTCCAGGTTTATCGTCGAGAGTAAGTATAACTTTTGTTCCAGCTTCATTTAATGCTGTAATATTCACCATTGCACTGATTATCTCATCAAATCCAAATAATCCCACAGGATTCATATCATAATCTACAACGGGTAAAACTTTGAATTTAGTTTCCATCATTGTAAGAAGTACGTCTTCAACTAAGTCATCTTCATATAAAAAATCTTCAATAGGATCAAAAACATTAATTAGAAATTCATCGCTATCATATTCTCTTAAAATAGCAATATCTTCCTTTCTAATTGAAGAAAAAAGAGTCCCGTTTTTTCTTAAAATAAGTATTATATCAATATCTTTTTCGAAAAAAAGTTTTATTGCATCATCAATGGTATCATCAATATTTAATGTTTTAAAATCATTCCTCATCCATAATTTGACATACATTCTTATATCCTCCTTAATACTCTTTTATTATAATTATACACCAAAATATATGTTTTTTATGTTATAATGATATTGCCGACTTTTATACAGTAATTTTAAGGAGGAAATTAAAAATGAGTGAAAAAGAAAAAATAGCTATTGTTGCTGATTCTGGTTGCGGTATTCCAAAAGACATTGTTGAGAAATACGATATAAAAATCATTCCTTTAAGAACTATCATCGATGGTAAGGAATATAATGAAGGTGAATTTTCTCAGGAATTTTTATACGAAAGAATGGATAATGGGGATGTGAAAACTTCTCTTCCGAATCCTGATATTATAAGGAATACATTTGAAGAATTAATAAGAAACGGTAAAAAAAGAATAATTACATTTAATCTATCAGGGAGTATGAGTGGAACGTTTAATATATTTAGATTAGTTTCAAATGAAATTATGCAAAAATACGAAGATGTGGAGATAGTAAATATTGATACATTAAACATTTCTATTGGTGGAGGTTTGGTTGCATATAGAGCGGCGCAAATGATATTTGAGGAAGGAAAATCATTTGAAGAAGTTGCAAAGTGGGCTGATGAGTATAGATTTAAGTCAAAGATATTCTTCGTTATTCCAACATTGAAATATCTTGCCAAAGGCGGAAGAATAGGTAAGGTTTCAGCCAAAATAGGTGAAATGTTAAACATAAAACCCATTATTTCCAATAGTGATGAAGGAATATATTATACTGTTACAAAGGTTCGCGGATTAAAACGTTCATATGATAAAGTTTATCAGGAATTTTTAAAATTTGTAGATGGAAGAAAACATATGGCGGCAGTTTATATAAGTGGAACATCAAAAGAATTGGAAAAATTACAAAAAGATTTTGTAAAAAAGATTGAATCTTTGGAAAATAATATAGAAGTTCTTGTTGGTAAAGTTTCAAGCACTATTGGTGTTCATTCTGGACCGGATATGTTTGGAATAGCTGCATTAGTTCTTGAATAATTTGAAAGGGGTTTAATGTGAATAGGCCTTTATACGAAGAATTAAGACCAAAAAATCTGGAAGAGATAGAGGGAAATGATGAATTAAAAAAGATTTTAAAAAGATGGATAAAAACAAATAAATTAAAGTCGTTTGTTATATATGGACCACCGGGGTGCGGGAAAACCACGGTGGTTTCTGCGTTTTTAAATGAACTGGATAAAAATAAATACGAAATCCATAAAATTTCTGGAGCATTAGAAGGAGCAAAAACATTAAAAAATATAATTAATACAAAAAATCCCCTTTTCCAGAAACAAATTGTATTATTTGTTGATGAAATTCATCGCTTAAATAAGGCAGAACAGGATGTATTATTATTGCATGTGGAAAATGGAGACGTGGTTTTAATAGGCTCTACAACAGAAAATCCTTCTTTTTCCTTAAATCCTGCTTTGCGTTCGAGGGTATTGTTATTTGAAATAAAACCGTTAGATACAGGAGAAATAAAAAATATTTTGGAAAAAATAAAGAAGAAATATAATATGACCTATTCGGAACAATTGCCAGAAATTCTTAAAGAGATATTTGGTCATGATATAAGACAAATGATAAATATATTAGAAGCTTTAATTGACATAGGAGAAAAAAATATAACCCCTGAAACGTTAAGTAAAATAAACTCTTCGTACAGGGGATTTTCAAAAGAAAATAAATATGATGCTATTTCAGCTTTTATAAAGAGCATTCGTGGAAGTGATCCTGATGCGGCGGTTTTTTATCTTGCATATATGCTCGAAAATGGAGAGGACCCTGTATATATAGCAAGAAGATTAATGATTCTTGCAGGTGAGGATATAGGACTTGCGGATCCGATGGCATTAAATATAGCAGTTTCAGCATTTATTGCTACAAAAGAAATTGGCTATCCTGAATGTTTATATCCTTTAACAGAAGCAACGTTATATTTATCATCAGCGCCAAAATCCAATACTGTAATGAAGACATATTTTAATGCTAAAAATGCAATAAATGAAAAATTTGAAATTCCTTTGAAATTGAGAAATCCAGTAACTAAATTTATGAAAAATAAAGGGTATGGCAAAGAATATAAATATCCTCATGATTTTGGCGGTTTTATAAAAGATACGTATCTTCCTGATAAATTGGAAAATAAACAATTCTTTAATCCCAGAGAAATTGGTTTTGAAGGGAAAATAGCTCAAAGATTAAAAAAGTTATGGAAAGGTATTAAAGACTATTAATCTTTATTATCGTTAAAAATTTCATTTATAATTTCGATTTTATAGTTATCTGTTACTTTAAAAATTATTTTTTTGTTGTATAATATTATGCTGATTATGTCACCAGGTTTTACTTCGTACGAAGGTTTTAATGTTTTTTCATTTTTTAATATTTTACCAGCTTTTGCCAATTCATTGGCTACAGTTCTTCTTTTGATAATTCTATTTACCTTTAAAAATTTATCCAATCTCATAAAAACACCCCCAAAAATATATTAATTGAAAAAATTCCTTGACATAAAAGACTAAAATAATTATAATATATTTAGCGTGTAAAAATAATTAAAATATTTTAAAATATATATTATGAGGTGATAGAGTTGTCAGAGCCAGTTCTTATAGTCGAAAACTTAAAAACATATTTCGACATAGCTGAAGGAACAGTTAAAGCAGTAAACGGCGTATCCTTTACTTTAAATCCCAACGAATCATTAGGAGTTGTTGGGGAAACAGGTTCAGGAAAAAGTGTTACAATGAAGACCATTATGGGACTTATAAAAAAACCAGGCTATATTCCAGAAGGTAGAATTTTATTCTTAACTGATGAATTCAGTAAAGACGGTAAAAAAGAGTATGTTGATTTAACCAAACTTACCCCACAGCAATTTACACGCATTAGAGGAAGACATATTGCTATGATCTTCCAGGATCCAATGACATCCTTAAATCCGATGTATACTGTTGCTGATCAAATGATCGAAACTATTATGTATCATCAGAATGTTTCTGAATTAGAGGCAAGAAAAAGAGCTGTAGAATTATTAAGAAAAGTTGGAATTCCAAATGCAGACAAAAGAATAGATGATTATCCATTTCAATTCTCTGGAGGGCAAAGACAGAGAATCGTTATTGCTATAGGTTTATCATGTAATCCCGAATTATTGATTGCAGATGAACCTACAACAGCACTTGATGTTACAATTCAGGCTCAAATACTTGAGTTAATGAAAGATCTTCAAAATGAATTTAACACAGCAATGATATATATTACACATGACTTATCTGTTGTAGCTGAAATAGCAGATAAGGTTATGGTTATGTATGGTGGTAACCAGATGGAGGTTGCCGATGTAAATACAATCTTTGAAAAGCCAACACATCCATATACAAATATGTTGCTTAATTGTATTCCAAGACACGACGCAAAAAAAGATGAATTGGAACCAATTCCTGGGCAACCGCCAATAATGCTCGATCCTCCAGATTTGTGTCCATTCTTGCCAAGATGTCCAATGGCAACGGAAAAATGTAGAAAAGCAAAACCAGATTTAAACGAACTTGAACCAGGACATTTTGTAAGATGTTGGAATCCTGTATTGGACGCAAAAATGGGAGGAGATAAATAATGCTTTTAAGAGTTAATAATTTAAAAAAATATTTCCCTATAAAACACGGATTTATTGTTGAAAAAACTGTAGGATATGTAAAAGCAGTTGATGATGTTTCATTTACTCTTGATAAAAATGAAACATATGGTCTTGTTGGAGAATCTGGTTGTGGTAAGACAACTATCGGTAAAACAATTTTAAGATTATATAATCAAACAGATGGTGAAATCTTTATTGATGACGAAGATACAAGTTATTTCTTCATGAAAAGATCAGAAGCAAGAAAGTATCTTCAAAAACATTATATAGATGTATTACATGAAGGAATAAAGGAAAAATCAGAATCAGAATTCTTAAAATCAATTCCAGATTATAAAAGAAAGTATTTTGAATACATTATAAAAAATGGTGAAGCAAGATTTATAAATTACATGCTTTCAGATTTAAAGCAAAAAAGAATGCATTTTAGAAGAAAGGTACAGATTGTTTTCCAGGATCCAACATCCTCATTGAACCCAAGAATGGCTGTTGGACAGATACTTGCTGAACCGCTTTTATTCCATGGTATTGCAAAAAACAAAAATGAAGCGTATGATATAGTTAGAGAAATACTTGTAAACGTTGGATTAAAAAAATACCATGTTGATAGATATCCACATCAGTTCTCTGGAGGACAAAGACAGAGAATTGCTGTTGCAAGGGCAGCTATTTTAAAACCAGATTTAATCATTCTTGACGAGCCAACTTCAGCTCTTGACGTTTCTGTTCAGGCACAGATAATCAAATTATTAAAAGATTTACAGAAGGAATTAGAAGCTGGATATCTCTTCATTTCACACGACTTAGGTGTTGTAAGATTCATTTCAAATTATGTTGGTATTATGTATCTTGGAAGAATGGTTGAATATGGTGATTCTGATGAAATATTTGACCATTATAAACATCCATATACAGAAGCTTTATTAAATGCAGCTCCTGTACCGGATCCTAAAAAGAGAAGAGACAGAAAACAATTTATTATACAGGGACAGGTTCCATCTCCAATTAATAGACCAAGCGGATGTTTCTTCTCACCAAGATGTAAATATGCATTTGAACCATGTTCAAAGAAATATCCACCTTATTATAAAGTAGGTAATAATCATTTTGTAAGTTGTTATAAGTATGAAGCAAAATCATGAAAATCAAGGGAGGGAGTAGCATGAAGAAGTTATTAGTATTGTTGTTTGTTCTTGTTACAGCATTAGCTGTGTTTGCAGATGAAGTAGATTGGGCTATTGAAGATGTTGCTGGAAAACCAGGGGGAACACTTTTCTTAAGTACAACATCAGGTCCAAAAACTATGAACCCAGCATGGGCACAGGAAACATCTTCAACAGAAATTATTGGATGGGTATTAGACACATTGGTACATTCTTCAAACAAAGGTTTGCCAGAATTACCAGGTTTAGCAAAGGAATTTTCAGCTGAAGTTACAGCAGACGGAAAAACAGTATATACTTACGTATTGAGAAAAGGTTTAAAATGGTCAGATGGCGAACCATTAACAATTGACGATGTTATCTGGTCATTTGAAAAAATTTGGTTCGATCCAAACATGACAGCAAACGGAAATGGTGGATACCTTGATGCTAATGATGAATTACCAACTATTAAAAAAGTTGATGACTACACAGTAAAATTCATTTACAACTCAAAATTCAGAAGAGGTCATCAATCAATAGGATGGGCAGAAATCTTACCAAAACACGTATTAGAACCATATTACAAAGCAGGTAAATTCTCAGAAGCATGGTCATTAAAAGAAATAGATAAAGTTGTAGGTTCTGGTCCATTTGTATTAAAAGAATACAAAGAAGGCGTTAGAGTTGTATTAGAAAAGAACCCATATTACTATAGAAAAGATAAAAATGGTGTACAATTACCATATTTAGATAAAATCATTTATATTGTTGTTAAAGACTTAAACACAGCAAGACTTAAGTTCGAAGCTGGAGAAACAGATATCTATTCACCAACAGCAGAAGAATTCCCAGAAATCAGGGCAATGGCTGACGAAAAAGGTTGGATAGTAAGACAGGGTGGACCAAACTTAGGTTCAAACTTTGTAACATTCAACTTCAATGCAAAAGATCCAGTTAAGAGAAAATGGTTCAGAAATGACCACTTCAGAAAAGCTATTGCATACGCAATTGATAAACAAACATTAATCGATGTTCTTTACAATGGATTAGGTGCTGCATTATACGGTCCTGTATCACCATCATCAGGATACTATAATCCAGAAGTTGAAGAATTAGGATACAGATACTCATTAGCAAGAGCTAAGAGAGAACTTAAAAAAGGCGGATTTGTATTAAAAGGCGGAAAATTATACGATGCAGATGGAAATCCAGTTAAATTTGAATTAACAACAAACGCAGGTAACAACGTTCGTGAAGAAATTGGAAACATCTTAGCAGAAAACTTAAAGAAATTAGGAATTGAAGTTAACTTTGCACCAATGCAATTCAATGCACTTGTTGGTAAATTGGTATCAACAGGAGATTGGGAAGCAATTATTATTGGTTTAACAGGTTCTGTAGATCCAGCATCAGGATGGAACGTATGGAAATTAGATGGTGGATTACATTTCTGGAACTACTCACCAGAAGTAAAACCAGATATGTTTGACGAAGAATTAAAAGCAGATTACTGGGTACCAGATTACGAAAAGAGAATTGACGAAATTATGAGAGCTCAGGTTGGAGCAGTTGATGAAAAAGAACTTAGAGACTTATTCAACGAATTCCAGATGTTAGTAGCAGAACATCAGATTTTAGTATACACAGTTGCACAGAACTACTTAGTAGCATACAAGAACACAGTTCATATCTACAATCCAGAACCAAATCCAGCAGCTGGTGTATTATGGTCAGCATGGAACATCTGGAAAGATCAATAATACATAATTTTATGTTTAATTAATTTATTATTATCTTTTTAATTTCAATTGGGAGTGGGGGAATGTGGAGATTTCTCCACTCCCTTTTAAATTCATTCCATAAGGAGGTCAGTTTTAATGTTAAAGTATATTTTAAGGAGGCTTATATTAGCCATTCCTGTACTTCTTGGAGTTTCCATTTTTTCTTTTATGATTATTTCACTTGCTCCAGGTGACTTTTTGGATTCTTATAGAATGAATCCGGCAGTTAACCCTGAACAGGTAAAGAACCTTGAAAGAAAATTTGGTCTTGATAAATCCCCTGTTGTACAATACCTATTATGGTTGAAGAATATTCTTCAAGGTGAATGGGGAGATTCATTTACCTATCAGGTTCCTGTTTGGGATTTAATCTGGAGAAGAGCAGGAGCAACATTATTACTCAGTATCACTACATTCATTTTTACCTGGGGGATAGGTATCCCGCTGGGTATATATGCGGCGTTACACCAGTATAGTATTGGTGACCAGATTATAGGGGTTATAGGTTTCATAGGATTATCTATACCTAACTTCTTCTTTGCATTATTGTTCCTCTATTTTGCAGCAAAGACAGGTGGAAAGATATTCCCTGTTGGTGGATATATCTCATTAGATTACGATACATTCCCAGCATGGAAGAAATTTTTAGACCATGTATGGCACGTATTAGGACCTATGATTACTCTTGGTACTTCAGGTTTAGCTGGTACAATGAGGGTTATGAGAGGTCAGTTGCTTGATGAATTAAAACAGGATTATGTTGAATTTGCAAGAGCAAAAGGTATGCCAGAAAAGGTTGTTATTTATAAACATGCTTTGAGAAATGCTATAAATCCAATAGTTACATCATTGGGTTTTGCAATTTCCGGTCTTTTAGGTGGAGCTGTTTTAACAGAAAACGTATTTGGATGGCCAGGTATGGGGCAATTAATTATTGAAGCTCTCATGCAACAGGATATGTTTGTTATTATGGCTGATATTATGTTAGCTTCTGTATTGTTGGTTATAGGTAACTTAATTGCTGATATCTTACTCGCTGCTGTTGACCCAAGAGTAAGATTAAGATTAGGATAACGGAGGGAAGATAATGGCTGAAAATAAAGAAATAAAAAACAATCAGGAAAATCAGGACGTTTTTGAGAAACAATTTTTGTCCACCCCTCAGTTAATATGGAGAGCTTTAAAAAGACATAAATTTGGTATGGTTTCAATGTGGATTTTGATTATATTCTATATTTTTGCATTGTTTGCAGATTTCTTATCTCCAATGGATTATAGGGTACAGCATATACAATATAAGTTTGCTCCTCCAATGAAGGTATTCTGGAAGGATGTAACAGGAAAATCTACAGGACCTCATGTATATTTATATAAGAGGGTAAAGGATCCAGTTACATTTCAGAGTACATATAATCCAGCAACATATTTTGATAGATTTGTTGCATATGATGATTTAAATTTTGATACAGAAAAGGAAACAGAATTAAGCCTTCAGGAATATAATCCAGATTTCGAATCAACAGTAACAAATTATCTTTTCGTTTTAAAATATGAAACATATGCTGTTGATAAAAATGGAAAAGAATACAAAATTGATTCTCAAATAAAAGAAGAACCTTTAGTAACCTTTGAAGAATTAGGAATTGCAGGAAAAACTGTTGAAGCAGATGAAAATGGATATATTTCTACAGATCAAATTCCGTTATTAAAAGGAGATAAGGTTCTTTTAAGTGAAGAAAACAGTAATCTCAGTAAGGTATTTTATTTTGAAGAAAACCCAAAAACAAAAAGAAATCTTGATAGATATAATTTAAAGAAAGAAGATATTACAGAATTTAAAAAATATGTTTTACTTGATACAATCTCAGTTGAAACAGAAGAAGATTTTTATGAATATTATCCAGAAAACTTAGAAAAAGTAAAATTAAAAACATTTAACATTAAATTCTTTACACATGGTTGGGAATATAAATGGCTTGGTTTAATTCCAATGGATCTTCATTTATTTGGAGTTGAAAAAAGTAAATTACCATATTTTGCAGAAGATTATGCAACAAAAGATGGAATTATTTATCTCTGGGGTGCAGATAAATTTGGAAGAGATATGATTAGTAGATTGGTATTTGGAAGTAGGGTTTCATTAACAATAGGTCTTTTAGGTATTGCTATTACATTTACTATAGGGTTATTCCTTGGTGGTGTTGCAGGTTACTTTGGTGGATGGATTGATGAAGTGTTAATGAGATTTACAGAAATACTTATGTCAATTCCAAGTTTCTATTTGCTTGTTTCATTGAGTGCAATATTGCCATCAGAACTTTCACCAGCTATAAAGTATATTCTTATTATAGTAATACTTTCATTTATAGGTTGGCCAGGAATGACAAGGGTTATCAGAGGTATGACTCTTGGTTTAAAAGAAACAGAATTTATTCAGGCAGCTGTAGCATTGGGATATCCATCAGGTAGAATTATCTGGAAACATTTATTGCCAAATACTGCTACATATGTTATAGTTTCAGCTACATTATCCATACCAGGTTATATTCTTGGTGAAGCAGGTCTTAGTTTCCTTGGTTTGGGTATCAGGGAACCCTCTGCAAGTTGGGGATTAATGTTAGCTCAGGCACAAAATATTACAGCATTAACTAATTATCCATGGTTGTTATTGCCAGGTTTATTTATCTTTATAACAGTTCTTGCATTTAACCTCTTTGGTGATGCTATAAGAGACGCACTTGATCCAAGAGCATTAGGACATTAATATTTAGTTATATAAATATCAGCCCTCTCATTTTTGAGAGGGCTGATTTGTTTAATATTTTAATATTAAAAATCTATTTCTACAGGTATTAATGTTGCATATTTTTCTTTTGAAGCATCATATGAAGATAATACTTTATGCTGATCATAACCTTCTGGAACGATAATATCAAGAACAAATGGTCCAAAATCACCAGCATCTGATGGATATCCTCCAAGTGTCCATTGTCCTGATTCAGGAGTTACTGCTCTGAAGTGATCTGCACCATATCCATCCTGAGAACCAACCATAAAGTATGCAAATATTTTATTTGAATCCATTTTTAAATATTTTTTCATTACTATAACTGAAATAATTTTTTCTCCAGGATCACATTCTACCTGAACACCTTCTGGAAATTCCTGATCATTTGAATCAGCAAGCAATTGTCCATATGAAGGCCAACCGGCAATTTTTATGAAATAATCCCATGGATGTGCAGTATCAAATTGAACCCTTGCACCTTCTTTATAAGTAGAAACTTTTCCACCATCTTTGGTATCGAGATAAATATTTATAAGCTGATGTGAAAAACCTTTTGGAGCTCCCCATGGATTTGTAATTTCACCAAATTTGAATTTAAATACAATTGAATCATCTGCATCATAAACCTTTACCCATTCAATATCCCATAATCCTTTAAATGGTTCAAAAGCACCGTCTTTTGGATATGTATATCCTCCAGGACCATCTTCGTCTCCTATAGGATCTTTAAATTCTTTTACTAATTTTCCACCAATTTCTTTTGGAATCATTACATGTACAGGACCACTATTTGGTGCGAAATCAACATCTTTTGAATTGCCTTTTTCAGTATATGCCATAACAACTGCAAGATTAAATTCATCACCGCTTTTTACACCAATTAAATCGTAAGGAATTTTAAATTCAACAATGTTTCCTTTTACTGCGATTAGATCCTTTTTCTTTCCACCAATCATCCATCTTTCTGTTCCGCTTGCATTATAATAATATAAATCTGATAATTTAGGATATTTTTGTAAATTGAAAGAAAATCTCTTTGCCAGTGCGAAACCGAGATCGGTTACTTTTTCTCCTACTCCGGAATATGCAGTCCTTGTATTTAATTTTTGTGCTCCTGGTTTATCTGTGTAGATTTCTAATTTATAAGGTTTACCTTTTAAATCTTCAATGGATTTTTTCAATTCTACAGCTACATATAAATTAGCATTATCTCTTCCCACATAAATTCCTGAAATTAAATCTCCTTCTTTATACATTACGCCAGAATCATCATCAAGGTAATATGCGGATTTTTCCATTTCATTATCGGATATTTCGCCATCGAGAACAATTTCAACTTTTCCAATATTACCTTTACTTGCTGTTGAAGGGCGTTTGTTTGCTATATATAAATATCCAGGGATTTTTTCTTCAGGAACTCCTGCAAGTTTATATATTTGAATTAAAAGTTTCTTAAATTGCATATCAAATAATACTTCATTTGGTCCGGCATCCTGATCGCTTCCATACCACCAGAACCAGTCACTACCTTCTGCAGCGTATAATGTATTTAATGCCTTTTTGAAATCTTCTTTAGATATATTATCTTTATTACTCATTAAAACTTCTCTTGCTTTTGCCAGTCTATCCCATGCTTCATTTTCTTCCTTTTCTCCGTACCAGGTATCTAAGCTTCCACCAACCCATGAGCCCTTTGGCAACTGATTTAATTCATTATTTACTCCGTAATTTTCAATATATTCTTCAGGTGTAACGAGTTCTATATATGGATCATTTGATAATGCTTCATAGAATAATTTTCTGAAATCATTACCGTTATTTGGATAATGTTCCCAGGCGTTTTCACCATCAAGAGCTACAGTTACAACCATATCACCTTCATCATTCATCTTTTGAATATTATGTAAAGCACTCAGAAAATCTTTTACAGCTCCTTCTTTAGACATATTAGAATATTTAAACCCTATTCTGTCTGAAAGGTCTGTATCTCTAAAGAATACCACTACACTTTTTCCGTTTACTGTTACTTTATATGGTTTATATAATTGATGTGGATCGCCGGTATTTATTCCAGCTTTTTGAAGTATTTGTTTATCTGTAACTATCCATTTTACATTATTATCTGCAAACATTGGAACAAGTGGAGTGCTCACAGCCTGTTCAGAAGGCCACATACCTTCAGGTCTTTTTCCAAAAATTTCTTCGAAATAACTTAAACCTTTTTCTATTTGAGCTTTTGCGTCTTCTGGCCAACCCATATCTATTAATAATGGCAAAATTGGGTGATAATAAGGTGTTGTGGTTAATTCAATTTTTCCTTCTTCCCATAATTTTTTGTATTTTTCAACTATACTATTCATTAATTCATAATGTTTTGAAATTACGTAATCAAGATCATCCTTTGTATAATTTCTATCTTTTTCCATAAGTGCTTTTAATCTTTTGTCAGCATTTATATATTCTATATTTATCCAGTATAAGTTCCACATTACTTTTAAATCAAGCCAATCCTGAGAATTGAATTCTTCATTTTTATCTCTTTTTTCCCTTAATTCAACATATCTTGGATGTGTATCTACAAATTGAGGATTTATATCAAAAAAGTGCCACTTTACAAAATCCTTTTCTTCATCTGTAAGATTATCTTTTAATGATAATTTAAGATATTTATCTTCTCCGCCGTTTTTTACATAATCCATTAATTGCATTAATAATACAGGTGTGATATTAAAGGTTACTCTTCCAGAGGTAAGGTATTTATCTACAAGATCAGCCATATATGGATAATCGTTTACGGCATGAGCTCTAACCCATGGCATTTCAGCATCCTTTTCGCCAGGTATTTTATAGGCAGGTTGATGATGATGCCAGATAATAACTACTTTTAAAGGTTCCTTATCTTCATTTCCTTTTGGAACTGAATTTAAAAATGCTTCTACGCTTTTTTCATTAATTTCATTAATTTCTGGTGCATTGGAATTATCAGAAGCTGTAGCTTGAGGAGGTAAATCTCTCCAGGAAGCAACAGAATCCTTTTGTTCCTGTTCAATATCTTTTACTATAACAACTCTATTTGGAATTTCCTCTCCATTTTCATCCTTTTCAACAGTATCCCAGTTTCCTCTTGTATATTTATATTCAAGTCTTTTTCCAACTTCTGTTTCTAATTCAAATGTTGCTTTTAATCCATTTCTTTTCATTGCCAGCTTTCCAGGATCCCAATTATTAAAATTACCAACTATATAGATAACATCATTTTCTGGAGTGTTTGGAGGCAGGGTTACCTCAAATTTTACAACGGCTTTTTCACCAGGCTGAGCAGCAGTTTTTATTTCAGCAGGAATATCTGCCCAGCTTTCAACAGTATCTTCAACAATTTTGTTAGAATCAGCAATAACTTTTCTATTTGCTATTTCATTTCCGTCTTTATCCTTTTCAACTGTTCCCCAATTTCCCCGTGTATATTTATACTCAATCTCTGTATCTTTATTAACAGTGATAGTAACAGTTCCTGTATTGCCATCTCTGTTTAATACATAAGCGTCATCGCCGGGATTCCAATCATTAAAGGAACCTACAATATAAACCTTTTCATCAGCAGGTGTGTTTGAAGGTAAAGCTACTTTAAAGGTTAATGTAACTTCTGAGGTGTTGCTTTCTACTTTTGCATTTGATTCAACAGATGTTTCTGGTGGTGTAATTGCTGTGGTAGTAGATTGCTGTTGAGCTCCACAACCAACAAATAATACCAATGATAAAATACTTAATAAGATCATGAGCACATAGCCATGACGAAGATGTGTCTTTTTCATAGACTCTTTAACCCCCTTTTAAAATTTGTGATATACGGTATTTTAATATATATATCTTCACTCAAAGATAATTATACACCAAAATATAATATTTTTTCAAGTTTTTAACTGTTTTTGAATAAATAAAAAAACCTCTTTGATTTCACAAAGAGGTTTTTTTCAGTTTGACATAATAAAATGAATATAAACATTTCATGATTTTATAAACTTTATTCCTCCAATAACTCAAGAACATATAAATATCCCTGCGTATCGCCATCGATGATATACTTTCCAATTTTATATGGAGCACCGCCTAATCTTGAAGTCCCATTTTCATATTCATATTCCCAGAGAATATCACCTGTTTTGGCATCAATACAAAATATGCTAGGACCCCATGGATGTGCATAAATTTTTCCGTTTTTGTAATCTAAATAATA
>NZ_LBEZ01000013.1:0-46878 GCF_013363245.1 Marinitoga sp. 1135
TTTTACCAATACTTTTATTATTCCGTTTATGTATTCACCAAACTTTTCTTTTTCATTTTCTGGTAGTTTTTCAAGTACTTCTTTTATTTCTTTTAAGGATTTTGATATTTCCTCTTTATCCAATTTTTCTACAGCTAATAATAAACTTAATGCATTTTTTGCTTTTAATAAGTCTTTTTCTTCTATTTGACTTAAATCTATTATTTCATATTTAAATTGTGGTACATATACGCTAAATTCTTCCCAGTTAATTATTTTTCTCATAAACCAATTTTCTGCTGTCCATCGTCTTTTTCCGTTATAGAATACTACTGGTATTATTGGCGGTAACTTGAAACTTTTCCTTTTAGATTGTTCTTTATTTTCGTTTATATATTTTTTCCATATTCTTACCATATATTCAAGTATTCTAAATTGCATTAAATAATCTACACTTGATTGATGTTCTATTATTAAATATAGAAATAATTCATTTTCTTCATATTTTATTTTAAATAATAAATCGCTTTCTCTATCTCCATACTTTAAATCTGTGAATTTTGTTTTTTCTATTGTTATGTTTTCAGGTTGTATGTCGTAATTTTTTAGCTTTTTTACAAATAGGTTTATAAATTCAACTAACATCTCTTTATCGGAAAATATCTCCTTAAATAGTTGATCATAATATCCCATTTGCATCCCCCTTACTTTATAACTTAATCTCACCACCTTGTGGTTAGGTTTATACCTCCAATTTTTGGTACTAAATCGTATTTTCTTAATATTTCCCTTTTATCTTCTGTTAAATATATTCTCGATATCTGTATTAAATTGCTTTCCATAAACTTGTATGCAGGATATCTTTCGAATACTTCATCAAATCTAAGTATATCACCGTTATAATCAAGAATTGATACATCGCTTGAAAGGAATTCTTTTGGATGCATTAATGATAATTTATATGGCGTATCGATTATAAATAGATTTTCAAAGTTATCGAGTATATACGATAATTCCTGTTTGTCTTCTTTTGGAATATCTGTTTTTATTGTTTTTTCTATATTGGTTTTTAATTGTTTTAGCACATTTTCTGCAACGCTTACGCTTATTACTGAAGGATCTAATCCTGTTGTTGAAAATGGAATTTCTATTAATAACTTCCATAAATCCCTTGATTTTAATCTTTTTACCAGTTCATATGCTTTGGCAACTTTATCTGATTTTTGCATTAATTCAGGGCTTATGCTGAACAATTCATTGTTTTTCTTTTCGTATAATTCTTCATATACCATTTCTATTTCATTTATTATCCTCTGGTCTGTGAGCGATACAAATTTATCAAGGTCTTCTACTCTTGATTTTATATCAAGTATATCATCAGCTAATCGTAATATTTCCTGTATCATTTGATCTGCTGCTCTTGAGGTTTTATGGAAATATACATTTTTGTACATCATAAACCTTGCAAAAAGAACTGTGTAGATGTTGTCTATTATTTTTATGTTATAACACAATTTTTCTTTTCCATTTGAAGTTTTTATTGATGCATTTCTTATTATTCTGTCAAGGTCTCCAGTTCCAAAATCTCTTGTTCCTGCATAATATGAATCTCTTAAAACAAAATCCAGTCTATCTGCTCCTAAAGGTCCCTGAACAATGTTAAATTCTGGACTTCCTCCTGTATTTTCTGCTTCAAATAATTCGTTTATCATATTCATTACTTCTTTTAATGCTTCTTTTATTTCTTTTTCATTATCTGAAATTTCTCTTTTTACAGTTAAAGATAAGTCTTTTAGAAAATCTTTTTTGGTTCTTGAATCGTTGAGCTTTTTATATACATTATATGCCTGCTCTATTAATTTTGTGTTTAATATCTTTTTTCTATATTCATCATGACCATCATCTAATCCCATTCTTTTGTAAATTACGTCATCAAATTGATGACTGTATGGTCCGTGACCAAGGTCATGTACAAGACCTGCAAGTCTTATTATTCTTATTTTCTGGTGATTATCTTCAAATAATTTATTTGCATATAATCCTGCTATATGCATTACTCCTAACGAGTGAGAAAATCTTGTATGTGTTGCGCTTGGATATACATATTCAGCTCCTGCTAATTGACTTAAATATCTTAATCTCTGTACTAAAGGTGTATCAGCTATTACAATTTCAAGTGGATATAAGAATATTTCTGAATATATTGGATCTCTTGAAACTTTAAAATATAATTTTTCCATTTTTTATCACCCCAATATTAATTGTATATCAAAGAATATAAGCCATGCAAATGATATTAATATTAATGCAAGACTTATATACCCTGCTATTTTCCATATTTTATATGATGTATATGTATCTCTTACCGATGTTAACCAACCAAATGTAAATCCTACAAGCAATCCTCCAATATGCGCAAAATTGTTTATTCCAGATGATGTAAATCCAAGAAAAAGGTTTATTAAAATTACCGGTAATAATGCTGTTCCTGTCATTGGTTTAAGCATTGGTGGTGTATCATCTCTAAATCCTGCGCCAAATAATAACCCAATTAAACCAAAAATCGCTCCACTTGCACCTACAGAAAATGCATTTGGAATAAATATTTGTGTAAGTATTCCTCCACCTATTCCTGATGCAAGATATATTGTTAGAAACTTATATGGACCATATACTCTTTCTACTATATTTCCAAGATAATATAATGCGTATAGGTTGAAGGATATATGTAATATTCCACCATGAACAAATAAAGCTGTTATAAATCTAAAGTATTGATGATATATGGTTATTAATTTTCCATATTGTGCTCCAGCAACTATTAAAGTGTATGAATTTGAAAACGCGCCAAATCCTCCTCCAAATACAAACATTAAGACAAATACTACAATATTGAATGTAAAAATCTTTTGTGTTACATCTTCAAATCTGAAAATCCTTTTTATATAATCCATTTTTTACTCCTTTCTATCTTGTATGATACATTGCAGCTGCAGATGCACCAAGAATCCCCGCATCTTCAACTAACGCTGAAGGTAATATTTTAAATGTTCCTCTAAATGATGGCATTATATATAGACTTATTTTTTCTTCTATTGGTTTTATTAATGCATTTCCTGCTTTGCTCATTCCACCACCTATTACTATTAATTCTGGATTGAATATATGAACATAATTTGCAATTGCTCTTGCCAAAGCATCTGTTACTTTTTCAACTACCAATTTTGCTACGTAATCTCCACTTTTTAATGCTTCAAAAACATGTTTTGATTCTATTTTATCTATTCCACCGGCAAGTTCAACTACTTTGTTTTCAGGTATTTTTACAGAGAATTCTTTTGCCCATCTTGCAGTATTTCTCGCTGAAGCTATTGCTTCTATACATCCTCTTGAACCACAACCACATAATGGTCCATCTGGATCAACTATTACATGTCCCAATTCTGCTCCTATACCATCTCTTCCTGTTATTAATATTCCATGAGAAACTACTCCGCCGCCAATACCTGTACCAAGAGTTAATGCTACAAAATGTTTCATACCCTGAGCAGAACCAAAATACCATTCACCAAGAGTAAATGCATTTGCATCATTTTCCACGAATGTTGGAACTTTCACTTTCTCAGAAATATGATGTGCAAGTTCAAAATTGTTGAACGGAAGATTTGGTGAATATCTAACTATTCCGTGATCCCTATCAATTGAACCTGGTGAACCAATTCCTATTGCCTCTATTTTATTTTCTACACCTTCACTTACCATTTTTATTGTTTCAACTATATTTTCAACAACCTTTTCCTGTCCAAGATGTGCTTCTGTTGGTAATGCAACTTTTTTTATTATTCCTTTATCTTTTGAAACAAGTCCTGTTTTTATTTCTGTTCCCCCTAAATCCACTCCAACTATATACATATTTTCTCTCCCCTTTCAAAATTTTTTGATTCAAAATTCTACTGATATTGTATATTAATAATATTATAGTATAATTATATAATAAAGTGGATAAAATTGATTCGATAAGAGGTGATTTTATGAATATCGGCATTATTGTCGCTGCAGGAAAAGGTTCTCGAACAAATTTAACCTTTCCTAAACAATTTTACCAGATTTTAGGTAAAAGTTTGTTAAGAATTGCATTAGAAAAATATGAATATTCGGAATTAATAGACAAAATTATTGTTGTCGCAAATAAAGATTTTCTTGAAGAAACAAAAAAAGAATGTTATGAAATTAACAAAATTTATAGTATAATTAATGGTGGCGAGTCAAGGCAGGAATCTGTTTTTAATGCTTTAAAGTTTATATACAATGAATTTGAATATGATGCTAAAATCGTCTCTATACATGATGCAGCAAGACCATTTGTAAGTACAGAAAAAATAAATGAAAGTATTAGAATCGCTGAAAAATGTGGTTCTGCTGTTTTGGGATTACCTGAAAAAAACTCTGTTTCATATGTGTTAGACAATAATGTGGAAAAAATTCTCGATAGAAATGAAATATATATTCATCAAACACCTCAAACTTTTGATTTTAAGAAATTATATAAGGCATATACAAATTTTGAGAATGAATTAAAGGCTTTTACTGATGATGCAAGTATATTCCACAAAGCTGGAAATACTGTAAGAATAATTCCTGGTGAGGAATATAACATAAAAATAACAACTGAATTTGATATTAAATTTGCAAAATGGTTATTGAAAGAAGGTATAATTAATGGTTAAAATTGGAGCTCATATGAGTACTTCAAAAGGGTTTAGAAAAGTACCAGAAGATACAATAAATATTGGCGGAAATACATTTCAAATTTTTTCACACAGTCCAAGAACATGGAAGGTTAAACAACCTGATGAAAAAGATGTTGAAAAATTTAAATATGAAATGATTAAAAATAACATAGCATTTGAAGATGTTTTGGTTCATTCTGGATATTTAATCAATCTTGCTTCTCATAAGGATGAAAATTGGCAAAAATCTATTAATCTTATGATTGAAGAAATAAAGGTTACAGCAAAATTAGGAATTAAATATTTTAATGTTCATCCTGGTTCTCATCTTGGTAAAGGTGATGAATATGGTTATGATAGAATTGCAAAGGCTTTAGATATAATTTTCAATGAAGTAAAGGATCTTGATATTTATATACTTTTAGAAAATGTTGCAAAAAAAGGCGGAAATATTGGTTGGAAGATAGAACAATTGGGAGAAATTATTAATAGAACATCTTTTAAAGACAGAATTGGTATGACTTATGATACATGCCACGGTTTTGATTCTAATTATGATATTCGAAATAAAGACGGAGTAAGAGCTTTGTTAGATGAAATTGAAAAATATTTAGGTTTAGATAAACTAAAAATGATTCATTTAAATGATTCAAAATTTCCTTTAGGAGCTGGAAAGGATAGGCATGAATTTATTGGAAAAGGCGAAATTGGTATAGAAGGATTTAAAACGTTTTTCTCTTTTGAGGAAATTTTAAAAATTCCTATGCATTTAGAAACACCTGGCGATGATCAGGAACATGCTGAGGATATAATCACTGTTAGAAAAATTCTGGAAAACCTATAACGAGGGGAGTGGAAGGATGTCAGAAAACTTTGAAATTTTTGATGTTGAAGAAGAAAAGCCCAGAAAAAATAAGCATATTTTTAGAAAGATTATCTGGGCTGTTGTAATTTTATTGGTTTTAGCCTACGCAGGAACAAGCGTATATCAGGTTGGACCATCTGAAATGGGATTGGTACTTACTTTTGGTAAGTATACTTCAAGTACAGGGCCAGGGATTCACTGGCATTTGCCATATCCATTTCAAACACATAGAATTGTGGATGTAAGAACTTTGAAAAAGATTGAAATTGGTTTTAGGACTGTAAATTATCGTGGAAAGATTGAGTATCAACCTGTAGATGAAGAATCATTAATGATTACAGGTGATGAAAATATTGTAAATCTCGAAGCTGTTGTACAATACAGAATTGCTGATCCTGTAAAATTTGAGTTCAGGATACTCAATGGATTTGAAATGGTAAAATTTGCTACAGAAAGTGTTTTAAGAGAAATGGTTGCTATTAATCCAATTGATAATGTTTTGACCACTGAAAGGGATAGAATTGCTATGGAAACTGCAGCAAAGGTACAGAAAATTCTTGATAGCTATGGTGCAGGTATAAAAATTGAAAATGTTTATCTTCAGGAAGTCAGTCCACCAGCTGAAGTTGTAAAGGCTTTTGATGATGTTAATAGCGCCAAACAGGATAAGGAAAAATTCATAAATGAAGCAAATAGATATGCAAATGACGTTATTCCAAAAGCTCAGGGTGAAGCTCAAAAGATTATGAGAGAAGCTGAAGCTTATGCATATGAAAAGGTTGCGCTTGCTACAGGTGAAGCTAAAAGGTTTAAGGCTATGCTAAAAGAATATGAGATGACAAAGGATATTACAAAGAAACGTATTATTTTTGAAGCTATTGAAGGTTTGCTTAAAAATTCAAAGGAAAAGATTATTGTTGATAGTTCTGAAACTTTAAAATTGCTTAATTTGCCAGAAATAGGTGGTGGTACAAAATGAAGCTCACCAAAAATAAAATAATTATAATTGTATTATTAATTTTAGTTGGCTGGTTGATTTTATCTTCTATGTTCATTGTTAACCAGGAACAACAGGCAGTAGTTTTAAGATTTGGTCAAATACGAAAAGTTGTAACGAAACCGGGAATTAATTTTAAAACACCATTTGTTGATAATGTGGTAAAATTTGAAAAAAGGTTAATGTTATATGATATTGAACCAGAAAGAATAATAACTGCAGATAAAAAGACTATAGTTGTTGATACATACGCAATCTGGAGAATTAATGATCCAAAAACATTTATGGAAAGTATGCGTTCTGTACAGCTTGCTTTGACAAGAATTGATGATGTTGTATATTCAAATGTCAGGGATTTAGTTGCAAAATATACTTTTGAAGAGGTTTTATCTAAAAAAAGAGAAGAAATGTTAAAAGAAATTACTGAAAGAAGCAGTCATAACCTTAAGGATTTTGGTATTGAAATTGTAGATGTTAGGGTTAAAAGAACTGATTTGCCACCAGATATTTCAAAAGCTGTATATAATAGAATGATGGCAGAAAGATATAGTATTGCTGCCCAAATAAGGGCTGAAGGTCAAAGAGAATCAGAAATTATAAAAGCTGAAGCTGATAAGAAAGTTAAGATTATTATTTCCGAAGCTAAGAAAAATGCCGAGGTTATAAAAGGTACTGCAGATGCAAGTGTAATTACAATATATGCTGATGCATATAATCAAAGTCCAGAATTCTTTGAATTAAGAAGATTAGCTGATATATATAATTCTTCTATGGACAATAATATATTATTACTATCACCAGATTCACCTATTTTGAAGTTCTTATACGAGGAGAAGTAATATTGATGAAAAAATTGTTAATACCTTTTTTGTTTTTAATATTGTTTATATTCATTTCATGTGATCAACAAAGCAAAATAAATATTACAATCGAAGGTGACATTGCGTCACCTTCTTTCCCTATTAAAATTCAAATTCCTCAAAGTTTAGATTATGAAGTAAAATTCTTCGAAGGAGAAAATGAAATTAAATATGAAAAAAATGGAAGCGAATATTATTTTAAAGATTTAAAAGAAGGAAAACATACATTAAGAATGGAAATTTACAAAAATAAAAATAAGGTTTCAGAAAGAACTTTTACTTTTTATTATGATACAACAGCGCCAGAAATTGGATTTTTAAATGTTTATTTGAAATCTGGAGAATTAAATGTTACCGCTGCTTCTCCAGCTACTGATCTTTCAAGATTTATTTTAAAAGATGCAAGCAATACTTACAATTTTAATATAAATATAAAAATTCCTCTAAAAAAGGATATTGGAACTAAAAATTTTGAACTTTACGCAGTTGATAAATATGGAAATATTTCTAAAGAAAAGATAATAACCATTAATACCGATGAAGATAAACCACCTAAAATTCTAAACGATACACTTAAAATTTCTGTATTTGGAGATACAAATATTAAACTTTTTGATGATTGGACAAAAGATGAGGATTTAAAGGTATTTTTAAAAACAAAAGATGGTATTTATTCAACATATACAATGAGCGAAATACTGGATGATACTACCGACGATGGAACATTGCTTGTTATTGATAATGGAAATAATATCACCACAAAGAAAATAAAAATAGAAGTGGAATATTCTATTCCATCTATGCCTTCAGGAAACCCAAAGTTAATTGATTATTCTGTTGATACATTTGGCTGGGATTATGAAACTGATATTGAATCATATATTGTGGAAACACCTTATGAATATGGTTGGAAAAAAGAAGTGGAAACAAAGGCGGCATATGCCAGACTTGAAAAAGCAAATGTTGCAATGATCAGGAAAAAAAGTAAATTTGGAACTTTAAGTTTTCCTTCACAACCTACAATTCGTTTTTCTGGAACTTTTGTTCATCTGGTGAGAAATATTCTTGAATCTTCAAATGAAAACCTTTATTTGCCACAGATTAATTCAGAATTTTTAATTGGTGGAGAAACTGTTTTAGGTAAAGATAGTGTTGTTATGGTTGAGTCTGGAAGTATTTTAAAATTTGTCTCTAATTCTAAATTAGTTATAAAAGGTGTTTTCTTTATTATGCCGGGACCTGGAAAATCCTTAATAAACGGTAATGGAGAAATAATAGTTGATGGTGGAATTTTTATTGCTTCTAAAACTATTTTTGATAAGGTTAAAATTATAGGTAAAAATGCAAAGCTCATATATCTTGAAGATTCTGAATTTCTGGAAAACTCAGATTTAATTTCTTCGAATGATTTTAGAATTTGTTTGTATAATACTATAGGATATAAAACCCAAATTAATTTATTCAATTCAGAGGAGATTTTTATAAAAGAAAGTACGTTTAAAAATATAGTTATGAATAATGTAAATATGCTCGAAAGTATTAAATCTGTTTTTGCTAATGTGGAAATAGAAAATCTTAGTAAAGCATATATTGATAATTCGAGCATTAATACAATGATTCAAAAGAATTTTTCCTGGTCAAAAATTGTAAATTCAAATATTAATGATTTGAATGTTGAAAATTATTCAAGAAGTGTAATTGATAATTCAAAGATTTTAAATATTATAAATAAAGGTAGTACGGTGATAAAATGATAAATTTTGATATAATAGAAGACGTTTTTAGAAATTTGAAATTATGCTCACCAGGAAAATATCATTTACCAACACATGGTTCCACTTTTCTTGCTCAAATTTCAGATTTATTAAAAAATGAAAAAAATATAGTTGAGCTTGGTTCTGGAATTGGTAATGTTTCAATTGCTCTTGCAAAGATATATGAAGATATAAAAATTACCGGAATTGAAATTCAAAAAGAACCTTTTGAATGTTCATTAGAAAACATTAAATCAAATAATCTTTTAAATAGAGTTGATTTTATTAACGATGATATAAAAAATATAGAGAAATACTTTAAAAGGGAATCAATAGATTGCGTTATAACAAATCCACCACATTATTCTGATAAATCTTTGATAAGCCCATATGAGGATAGAAAAACTGCAAGAACATTTGATATAAACGACCTTGAAAAGTTTTTTTATGCAGCCAATTATTTATTAAAGAATAAGAAAAGAATGATTTTTGTTTATCATCCTGTTCATTTTGAAAGTTTTTTGAAACTTGCGTGGAAATATAAATTTTCACTGCAGGAAATGTTTTTAGGATATGGGAAAAAGAAAGGTGAATGTCAATTAATAGGTGGAATTTTACGAAAAAATGGTGGCGAAAATCTAAAGATTCATCCACCTGTATTTTTTAAGAATTCTGGATTATAATGTGCTAAAGGAGGAAATATATTATATGCTTATAACTTTTGAAGGAATTGAAAGTTCTGGTAAATCTACTCTTTCAAAAAAATTAGTTGAATATTTTAAAATTAAGAATAAAGATGTTATCTGGAATAGAGAACCAGGTGGAACAGAACTTGGTGAGAAGATAAGGGAATTATTGCTGGGTGATTATAAAATATGTCACGTAAGTGAAGCTTTATTATTTGCTGCCAGTCGTGCTCAATTGATAGAGGAAATTATAAAACCTAATAAAGATAAGATTATTATTCTTGATAGATTTGTTGACTCTTCAATTGTTTATCAGGGATATGCAAGAGAGCTTGGTTGGAAAGAGGTTTTTGAGATTAATAAACATGCGTTAGATGGAATAATGCCAGATTTGACGATTGTTGTTGATGTGAATGTTGAAACGTCTTTTGAAAGGATGAAGAATAAAAATAAGGATAGAATTGAAAGTGAAGGAAGAGAATTTTTTGAAAAGGCAAGGGAAGGGTTTTTGAAGTTAAAAGAGTGGTTCCCTGAGAGGAATATTGAGTATATTAGCGGTGAAAATACGCTTGATGTTGAATATAATGAGCTTATTGCAATAATCAATAAATATGTAAATATCTAAAAAAAAAGACTTTCAGGATTTTTCCTGAAAGTCTTTTTTTTAGTGAAAATTCATGTTCATGTTTGTACTTTTGTTTTCAAAAAGAAATAATAATATTCTTTCAGGCAGGTGAAATTTCTTATAATTGTGAAAAATAAAAACTTATTCAGACGACTCGAACGTTGATCCTCAAAAATTCTCGTTCCCGCCGGCCGTTGCAGACTCACATCCATGTTCGTCCTTTTTGTTGTAGATTGAAAAAATAAAAGTTCATTCATACGACTTGAGCACTAATCCTCAAAAACTGCTCATATTCGCGGGGTCGCTTAGATTCTGCATCCCTGCAGAAGCTGCGCTCAAAAAAACATCCTGTTTTTTTGACCCTCTCCATTCGCAGTTTTTTTCGGGTGCTCTGCAAGTATTCATTCACTTTTATTTTTTCAATCGTTTGTAATTTTACCTTGGACACTCTGCGAGCCTTCACTCGCTTTTATTTTTTCCAACTATCCTGTCATCACCGCTTCGGGAAATTCTTAGTCTTCGCTCATATTATTTTTCTAAATCACTTAACAAGAATTGTCACAATCGTCTACAAGGATTCTACAGTTGTCACACAGTCACAATTGTATGTTATAATAATTAATAGGGGGTGATGATTATGGATAATGATAAATTGAAATATATAATTTCTTCACTATTTGATGTCCCCATTAGCAATAAAGATTTGCTTGTAGATAGGGAAAAAGAATTAAAACATTTAAATAATCTTGCATATTTTCAACCCATGGGAATTTTTGGAGTATGTGGTGAAACTGGTGTAGGAAAAACTACTGTTTTGAATTTTATAGAAACAGCAGATTCCACAAAATTCAATATATTAATTACTGAAAAAGATTCTAAAGAGGTTATTATAGCTGATTTTCTTTATAAATTATCAAAATTATCATTATCTTTAAAAAATAAAAATATAGAAAAAATAGCGCTGGAAGCAAAAGATTTTATTTTAACAGAAAAAAGTTTTAACTCAAATTATAGCGGGGGAATAAATGCTTTTGCAAGTGCAACGTATGAAAAAGGATTGTCAAATAAAAAAAGATTTAATATATATACTATTAAGGAGTATATTGAAAAATTGCTTGAATTATTGATAAGAGAATATGGAAAAATTTTAATTGTAATAGATGAATTAGATAAAGAAAAAAAAGATGAAGTTCTGAATATTCTTGATTCTTTGAAAAATATACTTCTAAAAGAAAATGTTATTACAATTGTTTCTTTACCTTTTTCAATTTATAGGGAATACTCTAATGATAGAATGCGATGGAATGAGAGTGGAAATTTAGAAAATATTTTTAAAGATATGATTTTTCTGGATCCACTTACAAAAGAAGATATAAAAAAATTAATATTAAAACGTATTAAAGATTATCCTGATTATTTTCATATTAATGCTCTTGAAGAAATTGCTTCTTTTAGTGATGGGAATCCAAGAGATGCTTTATGGATTGCTCAACAAATTGCTTTATATAATACAGATAAAAAGAAAATTGATGAAACAACTGCCAAAGAAACTATAAAAAGTATTTTTTTACGAACTTTTTCTAAAACAAAATCCTTTACCGAAATACAAAAAATTATCTTAAAGGAAATTATTAAAGAAAACATAGATAGAACATCATTAGTTAAAAAATTACAGAAAAAAAATATAAAACGGCAAACAATATATACTTATATTACCCGCTGGAAAAATGAAGGATTAATTTTAGAAAATGATGATGGAATATTATCTTTACCAGCAAAAGTAAAATATTATGTAGAAAATTTATAATTTGTCACAGTTGTCTACAAGGATTCTACAGTTGTCACACAGTCACAATTGAAAGAGATGGAATTTTCCATCTCTTTTTTTATTTCTAAGTTTTTTCTAAGGTTAATATGTTAATATATATTTGCAAAAAAATGAAAAAGATCATTGTGGGGGTGAGTGATATGAAGAAAAGTAGTTCTTTACAAAAGTTTCGACTGGCGGTACAGATTGTTTTTGTTGCGTTTGTGTTGTATGTGAGTATTGGACATTATATTGTAGAAAATAATCCTGGTGTTGAGTTATTTGGTGTTGCAAGTTTGCATACATTATGTCCATATGGTGGAGTTGTAAATCTTTATACATTTTTTACCACTGGAAATTATGTAAGTAAACTACATCAATCGGTGTTTATTATGCTATTTGCATTGTTTGCACTTTTGCTATTTACCGGTGCAAGTTTTTGTGGTTGGATATGTCCTTTAGGTTCTGTTCAGGAATGGGTTGGAAAACTTGGAAAAAAGATTTTTAAAGATAAATATAATAGAGTTCCTGTAAAGGTTGATAGAGTTCTAAGATATTTAAAGTATATTGTTCTTGCAATTATTATTATTCAAACAGCACGAACAAGTAAGTTAGTTTTTGAACCATATGATCCGTATTATAATCTGTTTAATATATGGACAGATGAAATTGCAATTACTGGATATATTTCTGTATTGCTCGTTTTAGGATTGTCGTTATTTGTAGAAAGACCATTTTGTAGATATGCATGTCCTTTAGGTGCTATAAATGGTTTGTTTAATTCTTTTAGTTTTTTAACTATTAAAAGGAAAAAGGATACATGTATAAATTGTAAATTGTGTGATAGAGCATGTCCTGTAGGAATTGTTGTTTCAGAAAAGAATGCTATAAACAGTCCTCAATGTATTAGATGTATGAAATGTGTTGAAGCATGTCCAGTAAATGATTCAAGTAAATTAACTCTTCAGGTTAGACCTATTTTAACTAAACCAGAAGAAAGCAAAAAAACTGTAAGTCTATGGAATTATGCATTTATAGCCCTTGCTTTATTTCTTGGTGTAATTTTAATAGCTAATGTTTCAGGTAATTTTAATACAGAAAAAATACGAACATATAATTCGATAAATGATATAAGAGGTTCTTCTACTTTACAGGAAATAATAGATAATTATCCTGTTTCAAAAGAAGAGTTGTATAGAGCATTTAATATTCCTCGAAATATTGTAACAACTGCTAAGTTAAAGGATTTATCTGAATTAATGGGATTTGATGAAGAACTTGAAATAGTTTCACCGGAAGGTATTAGAAGTTTTGTAGAGTATATTGATATGAATGTTTCTGATTTTCTTGCTGAATATGGAAAAACTATAAATGATTTTGATGAATTAAAAAGTATTGAAGGTATTGAAAATATGAGTGTAAGGGATATTATAAAAAAGACTAAACCTGGATTTATTGCATATGTAATTAGTGGATATTTGCCTGGTGAAGTTTCAGAAAATCAAGAAGCAAATATTAGTAATTCTACTGTTGAAAAAGAAGAACATGATACTTCAGAATTTATTATAAGAGGAAAAACTACTTTGAAGGAAATTAAAGAAAATATCGATGATTATAATGCATTTTTGAAAGAATTTGGAATTTCTGAAAAAGAAAGTTCTTTAATGGAATTAAAGGATATTGTTCAAAAATACAATTTATCAATGTCTGATATTAAGGATTATATTGAATTGCATACAAAATAATAAGAGGGCTTAAGCCCTCTTTATTATTTTAATTTTACTGCTGTTCCATAAGCTACCATTTCTGCTGCTCCAGCCATAACTGCAGAACTTGAAAACCTCAAACCAATTACTGCATCTGCTCCTAATTTTTCTGCCTCGTCTATCATACGATTATAGGCTATATTTCTTGCTTCTGTAAGCATTTCTGTATAACCTTTTATTTCTCCTCCTGCAAGTGTTTTAAATGCTGCTGCTATGTCCCTTCCTAAATGTTTTGAATGAACAACATTACCTATAACTATTCCTAAAACTTCTTCTATTTCTCTTCCAGGAACAAATTCAGATGTAGTTACTATCATGGAAATCCCCTCCTTATTAAATTTCTTTTTTTCTAAATTGATAATAGGCTATACTAACTATCGTTTCTCCTATTAAGAATAATGAAAGCGTGTATAATAAATCTATTTTTCCTTCTGAAATAATTTTTGAGCCTAATATATATGGATATGTATTTAAGAAAGATAAAGGTTTAATGAATCCTGCAGCTGTGGTGATAATCAATGTCCCAACTGAAACTAATATTGGTTTTACCTGATCATTGAATATTACAGAAAATAATACTGTTATTTCATACCAGAACAATCCACCAAAAAACATATGAATAAAATATTTGAATAATAGACTATATGCCAAATCTTTCCCTGAAATTAATGAATATGCAGCTGGTAGAACTATTCCTATTGTTATCCATATAATAAACATTGTCAAACCGGTATATACTTTTGTGATAAATACATAATCTCTTGATTTTCTTACCAATAAATATTCCATTGTTCCATTTTCATATTCTCTGGAAAATAACGGAAAGGCAAAAATAATTGCAAAAATTGGAATTAATTGACCAAAGTTTTTACCGAACCATTGCGTATACATATAATAATTCCAATCATTTAAGTTATCCAATATATTTGAAAATCCAAATTTTTCTGCATATGGCTTTATTGCCGCCATATTTTCTTTTATCATATCAACATAAAATTTTTGAAAAGGGGCTATGCTGAAAAATAATAAAATTAATATTACTATTGAAATTATTGTTCGTGTTTTCATTTCATAAAGTTCTTTTTTCATTACCATTCCCCCTTTACCACTGCTTCAAAGATTTCATCTATAGTAACAGGTTCTCCATCTTGATTTTTTACTATCCAGATATTTTCATTTTCTAATTTTTTCCATAAATACCCTTTTGTTTTTTCGTTTTTTGGTAATGATATTGCTGTATATTTTGTTTTTATGTTATCAAGATAATCTAATTCTAAAATCTTTCCTTTTGACATTATCGCAACTCTATCTGCTATTTTTTCTACTTCAGAAAGTATGTGACTGGTATATAATATGCTTTTTTCCTGATATGAGCTTTCACGTATTATTTCAAGTACTGTGTTTCTCATTAATGGATCCAATCCCCAGGTTGGTTCATCAAGAATATATAAATCAGCATCCTGTGAAAAGGTTAATATTACATACACCTGAGTAAGCATACCATGGGATAGATTTGAAATTTTTGTGTTTTTATTTATTTGAAATTTATCCAGCAATTCGTATGCTTTTTCAATAGAAAAATTTTCTGTAAGCTCTTTGTTGATTTCTATCATTTTTTTAACTGTTAATGATTTGTAGAGATTCTTTTTTTCAGGTAAATATGCAACTTTTCCATTTAAATATATTTTTCCGCTATCTGACCATCTTAAATCAAGGATACATTTTATTATTGATGTTTTTCCTGCACCATTTGGTCCAATAAATCCAAAGATTTCACCTTTTTCAATTTCAAATGAAACGTTATTGACTGCTGTAAGAGTTCCATATTTTTTTACAAGGTTATCAACTTTTAATATCATGGATTCACCTCCAGATTTTATCAATCATCATATAACTTATTGATTATTGATATCAATTTTTCTTTTTGAATTTTTGCGTTTTTACATTCTAAAACACTTTTTTGAAAATTTTCTAATTTTTTTTCTATAAACTGATTTTCATCAATTCCTAATACTATATATCCTGAACCTCTTACTGATTTTATTACTCCTTCAAATTCGAGTTCTTTATATGCTCTTGATACAGTATTTAAATTTACACCTAGTTCTTTTGCAAGAACTCTTATTGAAGGAATAAATTCATCTTTTTTGAGTTCATTGGTAAGGATTTTTTCTTTTATCTTGTTTTTTATTTGTTCGTAAACAGGAGTGTGCGAATGAAAGTCTATGGAAAACCACATTTATATCACCTCTGTACTATTATACTATGATAGTAGGTTAAAAATCAATGATGATTTGATGAAGTTTTGTTAATCGAAAAAAATAAAAAATTCGACAGGATTTCCTGTCGAATTTTTTAGGTGTAATCCCCTTCGAATATTGTTTTTTTGAGGTTTAAATTTTTATCTAATAATACAAGATTGGCGATGTAGCCCTCTTTTATTCGTCCTAAGTTTTGAAGTTTCAAGTTTTGTACTGTGTTGTATGAGGATACTTTTGCAAGTTCCGTTAATGTACAATTGGTAAATTTTTGGAAGTTTTTAACTGCTTTGTCGAATACTAATGTGCTTCCTGCTATTGTTCCGTCTTTTAATGTTGCTTTTCCATCTCTTACCGTAACTTCAAGACCACCAAGATCATATTTTCCATCATTTAATCCCGCAGCGCTCATTGAGTCTGTTATTAGTATAATATCATCGATATTTTTTATTTTATATATTAGTTTAACAAAATCCGGTGATGTGTGGATTCCATCAACTATCATTTCTATTTTAAAGTTTTCAAGCATTACTGCACCAACTCCACCTAATTCACGGTGATGCAGTCCTTTTATTGCATTTGGAAAGTGAGTTATTCTGTTTATTCCTTTTTCATACGCTTTTTTGAATTCTTGATAATCTGCTTCTGTGTGACCAAGGGATATTACTGTGTTATTTTTATGAATTATATTTATTACGTCATAAAATCCTTTTATTTCAGGTGCCATTGTTATTAATTTTATTTTTTCATTTAGTATTTCTTTTATTTCTTTTTCTTCTGGATTTCTAATGTATTCAGGATTTTGTGCTCCTTTTTTGTTTATGTTTATATATGGTCCTTCAAGGTGTATTCCTTTTATTGATTTTTCTATTGGTGTGTTTTTAATAACGTTTTTTATTTGCTCTTTAGATGCTGAAACTGTTGTTGGAAAGAATGTGGTAACTCCGTGTTTGAAGTTCATTTCTGCCCATTGTTTGAAATCTTTTTCTGTTGCGGTCATTGTGTCTATTCCGCCATAACCGTGAGTATGCGTGTCTATAAATCCGGGCATTAATATGTAGTCGTAATATGAATCTTCTGTTTTTATTATTTTTTCTATTTTTCCATTGTTGATTATTATTTTTCCGGTGTATTCTCCATCAATAGGATCAACGATGAGTAATTTGGATATTTCCATCTTTGTCTCTCCTTTTCGAAAATAGAAATAATAATATTCATTCAAACAGCAAGAAATTCTAATCCTTGCTCCATTTGAAAATTCGGGAAATTCTTAGTCTTCATTCATATTATTTTTCTACTTTCATCTTTTCATTTATATTTAAGAAAATAGCTAGAATAATGTGAGCGAAAACTTGAAAATTCCCGAAGAGAAACAATTATGATTGAGAAAAATAAAAACGAACGAAAACTCGCAGGTTGCCCGAGAAAATCATGAATGGAGGCTGTCAAAAAAACAGGATGTTTTTTTGAGCGCAGCTTCTGCAGGGATGCAGAATCTAAGCGACAGCCGGGAATGAGTGATTTTCGAGGATCAGCAACCAAGTCGTTTGAGGGAGTTTTTATTTTTCTCAATCAACAACACAAAAGGACGAACATGGACGTGAGTCTGCAACGGCCGGCGGGAACGAGAATTTTTGAGGATTAGAATTTTCTACCGTTTGAGCGAACATTATTCGTACTATTTTCTTCATATATTGTCTTTATTTTTTCAATTGCCCTATAATCTCCGTTTCGGGAAATTCTTAGTCTTCGCTCATATTATTATTTCTATTTTATTTTATATCATCTTCCTGTATATTTTTCATTAGTTCATATAATTTGGAGCTTTGTTTGTCTACTTCTTCCCATAATTTTCTCAGGTCTTCGGAATACTCTTTGAATATTTTCAATACTTCTGGATGGAAATGTGTTGGTTGTGTTCTATCGTCTCCTTCAAGAATTATTTTTAACGCCTTTTCGTGTGAAAATGCTGGTTTATATGGCCTTTCTGACCTTAATGCATCATATACATCTACAACAGAAACTATAGCAGCTTCAATTGGGATTTTATCCCCTTCTAATCCAAATGGATAACCGCTTCCGTCATATTTTTCGTGATGATATAATGCAATGTTTTTAGCAAGTTTGAACATAGGTGCGTCACCTATTAATAATCCACCGTAAATTGTGTGTTTTTCCATTATTTTCCATTCTTCATTTGTTAATTTTCCTTTTTTCATTAATATGTCTTTTGGGATCATTAATTTTCCAATATCGTGTAATGGCGCATAATACTTCATTTGATACACTGTATGATGATCTAAACCCATTTTTTCAGCTATAAATGCCGAAAGCTCTCCAACTCTATTAACATGATTTCCGGTATTTTCATCATAACCTTCAGCGATTATTGAAAGTTGAGTACTAAAGTTTAAGTATGATTCTTCTAATTCATTATTGACTTTTTCTATTTCTTTGTATGAATGTTCTAGTTCTTCGTTCATTGCGTTGATTTCTTCAAATGATGACATTATGTCTTCTGCCATTTTTTGATATTCATCCATTAATTCGTTTATTTCTTTTATTTCACATTTTTCAAACATTCTATCAAATTCTAAGTATTTTGTTTCTCTGAATTTTTTCATATTATCTACCATTAACTCAAATGGTCTTGAAATTTGTTTTGAAACTTTTCTTGCTTTTATTGCAACTAAATACATTATTATAATTAAAGCTAATATAAATATTGTTATGTTGTATATTAAAGCATTTCTGAGCATCCCAACATCTAATTTTAATACTATTCCAATTGGTTTGAATGTTGATTTTTCATCTTCATAGCTCCAGGTATAATAAAAAATCAGTTTGTTTCCTTTTTTTATTATTATTTCTTTTCCAGTGTCAAATGCTTTTTTCAGATATTCAACATCTTTGTCTGTTAAATCGTTTTCTTTGCTTGAAAGATTTTCAAAATTATGCGTGCATATATCAATTTCATCTATGAAATTGTATTTTTCCTCAAGAGCATGAAAATTATCTAATGTATTTTTTATTTTATCTACGGAATATGATGCTCTTATTAGATAATATTCATTATCTATTTTTAAATAAATATCTTTTAATAGTTTTTCTGAGGTTAATTCAAGTTCAAAATAGTATTTGTAATTTTCAAGTTTATCTAATTTTTCTTTGATTTTTGAATTTAATTTGTTGTAATCAATTTTCTCTATACTGGTATCACTATTAAAAAACGCGTATTTTGATATGTTTTTTATTGTTTCTTCTTTGTTTTCAGAAGTTTTTAAGGCTTCTATAAATCTCTCCAACCCTTTATAATATCGAACATCAAAATCATATAATGCATTTGATAATGAGGTGAATGCCATATTAACAATTTGTACTGCATTTGCTTCAAATTCTTTTTCTACACGTCCAAGATTATATAGGCTAATCATGCTGAATATCATTATTACTGAACCTATTCCAATTATTACTATAGTCATTATATTTTTGATTATAAGATGATAAAGCGTTATTTGCTTATCTCTTTTTCTCAATTTAATCACCTCACTTGATATGAAATGCATTTTTATTATATGTTTTCAAGCTTAAAAGTTTCTTAGAATTTTATTTTATAAAGTTAGATTTTCCGTTGATATCTGTATATATTATAAGTCCTTTTATTATTTCACCGTTTTTTTGGTATCCAGAGAATATCAGTCCATCATTATAATTATACACCTTTGTTAGTCTTTCATCTAATAAGGTTCCATAATAGTTTTCAAATAATACTATTCCAGTTTGTTTTTCTATAAAAAGTGAGTATCCGTCAAAATCATTATTTTTTTCAAGTGCATATCCGGTAACTGCAATTTTATCCAGTGTTTGAGTTATGGATAATCCCCTGGATGATTTTTTCATTAAATAATCTGTTCTCCATATTTTTTGTAGATTGTTATCTGTCTTTATTATTAATGTTTTCCATGGGTAGTTTTCTAATGGAGAACTATATCCTGCAATATAAAAGTATTTATTGTCCTTTGTAAATGAATAAGCATAATCTTCCAAATTTTCAGAACCAAATTTTTTTATTGAGTAATCATTATAATTTAATTTGTTTAGTTTTATGATGAATATATCCCAATTGTTGTTTGCAGTTGAATTTGTATTTCCAAGAAGATATATATAATTTTTATCCGTTTCTATATCTTCTAGTATTTCATCATTATACCATGTAATGTTAAATTCATTTAGTAATTCTAGTGATGGGTTTATTTCATACATGAATCCTATTTTTTTATTGTTATCTATTTTATATCCTACGATATAAATACTGTCAAAGTTATCTATTTTTATTTTTTTTATTTTTCCAGAGAAATTAAGTGTTTTTGATCTTAATATGTTTCCATTGATATCTACTTCTAAAATATATGGTTTAAAGTTTTTGTATCCTGATAATATAAATATGCTATCTGCAAGTATAAATGAGTTTATTTCTGTGTATATACTTTCTGTAATTTCTATGTGTTTTTTTATATTTCCATATTTGTCTATTTTATATATATGTATTTTTTTCTTTATTTCTTTTGATTCTGCAGTTATATATACATATTCTTTATATTTGAAGATGTCTTTTATTATTAAGTTGTTATTGTTTTCCAGAAATTTATGCCATGTGTTTTGTTTTGTGTAGATTTGTGAGTAGTTTTTTGAATTCATAATATCTTTTATTATGGAACTTTCTTGAGTTTTTTTTGTTTTTACTTCAATGGTTGTTTTTGAAGAGTTTTTTATTATTGATATGTCTATTATTATTAATAGAACTAATAGTATTGGAATTAACAACATTATTTTTTTCATATTTTTATCCCTCTCTTATATTATTTATATAGATGCTGGTGGTGTAGTGATGTTTATTGTTGATATGTTATTGTAATTATTATTATAAAAGAATTTTATACTGTTCATAATTTTTTTGATTTTTGTTGATATGAAAAAATTTTTATGTTGATAAGTGTACATGCGAATATTTGTTCTATAAAAAATGTTGAATTTTATTAGATGGTTTATAATTTTTGAACTTTGAACGTTGATTGTTGATATTAATGTTGGTGAATTTTTTCTATGAACGAAGATTGGTTGAGAAGTTATGAACGAAATTTAGAGTTAACAACTTTTTATGTTGATAACTTTTATAATTTATATTTTAAGCGAGTTATATGTTTTGAACTTTGTTGGAAATTATAAACGAAAATAGTTTTTAATGGAGATTTATGTTGGAAATTTAATTTAATTATATCATATCTGATGATTGTTGCAGATTTATGTTCATATTCGTCCTTTTGGTGTTGATTGAAAAAAATAAAAACACCTTCAGACAACTTGAGTGCTAATCTTCGAAAATTTTTTTTGAAAGTAGAAAAATAATATTCACTCAGACGGCAAGAATTTCTAATCCTCGCTCCATTTGAAGTTTCTTTGTGTTGGAAAAAATAAAAGTTCATTCATACAACTTGAGTGCTGATCTTCGAAAATTGTTCGTTCTCAGGGGTCGTTGCAGACTCACATCCATGTTTGTCCTTTTGTGTTGTTGATTGAGAAAAATAAAAACTCCCTCAAACGACTTGGTTGCTGATCCTCGAAAATCACTCATTCTCGGCTGTCGCTTAGATTCTGCATCCCTGCAGAAGCTGCGCTCAAAAAAACATCCTGTTTTTTTGACAGCCTCCATTCATGATTTTCTCGGGCAACCTGCGAGTTTTCGTTCGTTTTTATTTTTCTCAATCATATTTATTTCTTTTCGGGAAATTTCAAGCCTTCGCTCACATTATTCTAACTATTTTTTTATTTTGCAATTAGTGATTTTTGTTTACATATGAATTAATAATCGGTATTTTTTGGTTTACAGTTGGAAGTATTTTCATTATTTTAATCCACATTTAATGTATCACATGTTATTTTAAATTTTTTATTATAAACTTGAAGGCAAAGGTAAAAAAGGAGGTTGATTGGATTGAAAGGATATTTAAAATATATTCTTGCATTACCATTTTTACAGGTTTTTGTTCAGGTTGGAATTGCATCATCATTCCCACAATTAACAGAGATGTTTGGTTCTGCATGGTTGGCAAGTACTTTTATAGGTATTACACCACTTGTATCTATAGTTTTTGGTTCATTTTGGGGTAAGATTTTAGAAAAACATGGTGAAAGTAAAACCTTTTTGTTTTCAATGGTAATTTGGAGTGTTTCATTATATTTATCAGGATTATCTCTTAGTTATCCAATTCTTGCAATCGTTTTCCGTGGTTTTCAGGGAATTGCTGATTCTGCGTTGTTTGCAAATGCATTAACAGTTATAACTAAAGGTGATTTTTCAAAGCAGGAGAAAGCAAAGTATTTTGGTATGGTAGAATTTTTGGCAAGTTTTGGTGCTGTTATGGGGCCATTGGTTATTGGTTCTGGATTTATTTATATCCCAAAACACACATTAACTGCTTTAGGTGTTTTATTGTTTATATTCACTTTGATTATTTATAAGCAATTACCTGTTATTGAGATACATTCAGAATATTCAAAGAAACAGGTTGCTAAGTTTTCACCAAGGATTTTCCTTGCAGCATTTTTTGGAATTATTACTATAGCTATTGTTGTTGGATTCCAGGTAACTATGCCTTTATTTGTTGAGGGCATTGTAGATAATCCATTATACGGTAAAATTTATACTTCTATATTTGCTTTGTTATTGATGCTTGGTAATTTGTTTAAACATAAGGTTCATGGTGTAAAGCTATGGATTCCCCTTGGAACTTTTGCAACATTGAGTATAGCAATGTTTGTAAATTCATTTTCACTTGTAGGATTTTTAATATTTGTTTTAGTTTCCGGTATATTCCTTGGATTATCAATTACAATGAGCAGCGAATATGCTTCAATTCTTTCTGTTGGATTCGAAGAAAAGGGTATGGCAGTTTTTTCCGCATTTAGATTAAGTGGAAACTTTTTTGGACCATATCTTTCTATTTTCTTTTCAATGGGTGGAATAAATATGTTTACTATGGTTCTTGCAGTTTTGGCATTAGCTTCAAGTGTGTTTTTAATTAATTTTAAAAATTTTCAGGAAGTTGAAAATATATAATATATAATTTCTCATAAAAAAGGGCTGTTCATTTTCGCCCTTTTTTTTGTAATTATTTTTTAATATGTTTTTTATATGTAGTTTTAATATTAATCAATATTTCAAGATAATATTCTAAAATGGATTTATACGGGATGTGATAATATTTGACTTTTTTTAACAAAAGGAGTATCATTAATATTTGCGAGAAAACGTTTGCAATATATTATCGCAATATATTATCTTTAAAAAAGGGGGAGTTAGAGTATGTTTAAGAAATCACTGGTATTGTTATTGGCATTTTCATTGTTGATTTCTGTATTTGCATTTGCAAATGCAAAAGCATTTAAAGTAACTGACAAATCACAATTATTACCAGGTCCAGCAGCGGATGGTAAGGTTGGGGACTATATTTTAAAGAATGAAAAGGTTGCTTTCTTAATAGGTCAATTGGATAATTATCATGGTTATATGAAGTCTGGTGGAAACATATTAGATGCTATTTATTGTGGCGGAGAAGATCAGTTTGATGAAATGCACACATATTTTGGTTGGCCAAAACAGGCTATTTATGAAAATATATATATTGAAAAGAATGGATCTAATGGTGGAGCTGCAGTATTAAAATTAACAGGACATCATTCAGATATTCCAGGTATAGCAATTACAACAACTTATACATTATTCCCGGGAACAAATTATCTTATTATTAAAACTACTCTTGTAAATAATAGCGGAAAAGATATTGATAAGATGATTCTTGGTGATGCTACATTCTTTGGTTATGCAAGACCATTTACTTTTGGTTTAGGTTATAAGGTAAGCAGAATTGATACAGATTTTATCGGTGCTCAGGGTGACAAAATTGCTTATGGTGTGACTACAACAGAAAGAGATGAAAATGGAAAATTAAGAGATATTCATATTTCTTATATCTTTGCTGATCCAGAAATTAAAACAGTTGCTATTAAAAATGGAGAAAAGGTTACATTCCAGAGAATATTTGTTGTAGGTAAGGATTTATCTTCAGTATTGGAGACATCTCTTGATATTAGAGGTAAAGGTTATACAATGGTGAGCGGTAAAGCAGAATTTGCAAATGGAAAACCAATAGCAAATTCAAAGGTAAATATTTTTGACGATAAAGGAATATTGTATATTGTAGCTTATACAGATGAAAACGGTAATTATAAATTCCCGGCAAATCCTGGAAAATATACAGCTAAAGTTGATGTTATGGGTGTAAACACAGTAAAGGCACCAGAAATTGTTGTTAAAGGTGAAGAAGAAATAAAAGCCGATGTTGTTGTTGGTAAATACGCAGAAGAAAATAAGGTGTTATGGGGACCATATCTTTCAGATTTAGGAAAGGATAGCGTATATATTAACTGGAAAACTTTAGTTCCAGCAAAAGGAAAGATATTAATTAATGGAAAGATTTTAGAAGATAATACAGTATCTAATTTACATCATTTCAAGATTACAGGATTAAAACCTGGTGAAGAATATACATATTCACTTGTTGTAGAAGATGGAGCAGCAAAAGGAGTTACAACAGATTCTTATACATTTAGAACAGTTGCTGATCATCCAGAAAAGTTCAAATTTGTTGTATATGCAGATACAAGAACATATAATAAGAGACATAGAATGGTTGCAGATAAAATTGCTGAAGAAAATCCAGATTTTGTAATTCATGTTGGTGACCTTGTAATGGATGGAAGAATTATGAGTGATTGGGATGGATTTTTCTGGGCAATTAAGAATATGGCTGCAAAAGCTCCATTCTATCCAGTTCTTGGAAACCATGAATATAATTCAAAATATTATTTCAGTTCATTTGTAACCCCACAGGGTGGCGGAGATTATAATGAACAGTATTATTCGTTTGATTATGGAAATGCACATTTTGTTGTTCTTGATGCAGATATTCTTTTAATGCAGAAGGATAAAGAGGGAATGGAAAGAGAAACACAATGGTTAATTAACGATCTTGAAAAACATAAAGATGCAAAATGGAAATTTGTATTCTTCCACGAACCATTCTGGACAAATTGTACAGAGTATGGTAAAGACCCTGTAAGTCCAACTATTGACTACTGGAAACCTGTATTTGAAAAATATGGTGTAGATATTGTATTCAACAGTCATTATCATATGTATGAAAGATTTACAAATAATAAGATTGAATATATTGTAACTGGTGGAGGAGGAGCTCCATTATACAGTAAAGTAAGATCATACAATGAAAAGTATCCATTTACAACAAAGGATATAACAGGAATTCATCATTTTGTAGAAGTTATTGTTGATGGAAATCAGGTTAAGGTTCTTGTAAAAGGTGTTGCACAGCAAACAGATAAGAAAAAAGAAGACGGTTTCTTCCCTGTTAATGTAATATTGGATCACTTTGTATTAAATAAATATTGATTTTAATAATGCCTCCGGATTTATTCCGGAGGTTTTTTATTATAAGAATAATTTAATATATTTTGAAGAATTTATATATGTTAAGTCAGTTATGGTATAATGTTTTATACGTTAAGGATTAATTATTGGGAGGAATTGATATGCATGATAAAATAGCAGTTTTAAAATATTTTTTAAAACCGCAGACTTTTGATGAGTATCCTGTAAATTGGAAGGATATTTTTGGAAATAGGAAGAAATTATATGTTGAAATAGGTTTTGGAAGTGGAGAGTATATGGCAGCACTTGCTAAAGAGAATCCAGATATTAATTTTGTTGGCTTTGAAACTTCTTTAACAGCTTTATATAAGGCTCAAATTAATTTTTATAAGAATAATATTAATAATGCCAGGGTTATTCAAGGTGATGCAAGGTTGTTAATCAGAGAATTGTTTCCGTCTGGTTCTATTTCAAAGCTTATTGTGAATTTTCCATGTCCATGGCCAAAGAAAAGACATAAGGAAAGAAGAATTTTTATTGAATCATTTATTTTAACCCTTGCTGATGTATTAAGAAAAGGTGGAACTATTGAACTTGCTACAGATGTTGACTGGTATGCACAGGAGGTTTATGATAATTTTAGTAAATCAGAATTTTTTGAGGCACAGGAAATAATAGAGAATTTTAATAGACCAATAAAAACGAAGTATGAGTTAAAATGGGATAAAGAAGGAAGAAATAAGTATTTATTTATTGCTAAGAAAGTGAAAGATTATAAGGTTTTGAGAATTCTGGAAGGAGTGAGTGAAATGCCTCATAAGAATATAAATTCTATAGATATTGATAAATTAAAGGATTTAAAGGATAAAAAGTTTCAAGAAGGTAATAAAACGTTTGTTGTAAATAATGTTTATGAAGATATGATAAATGATAGATATTTGTTAAAGGTTGTTTCTTCAGATGATGATTTTATTCAACAGTATTATGTTGCTATTTATAAAAAGACCAATTCATGGCTTGTTAAACTGGATTCTGTAACTATCCCGTATAGAACACCAGCTGTTAAGTTTTCTGTTTATAAAATTGCTGAGTTAATTGAGGAAATATAAAAATAACCCCAACCAAAAAGGGTTGGGGTTATTTTTTTTAACTTAGTTTATTTATAGCCTGATCTATTAATGATTCGAGTTTTGTAGATGTTTCTTTTACATTTGATAATAATTTTTCATTTTTGTCTCTATTTTTATATTCAAAGTTTTTAGCGTAATTGTGTAATTGTTCATGATATTTTAAGATTTCAGACCATATATCATTTATTTCTTCAGGTACATTTTTAGATAATACTTTTACAAATACACCAAATCCACATCTGTGAGGATTATCTTCTGCTGCCAGCCATGTGTTGTTATGAACAGATTCTTCAAATCTTTTTACCCATCTTCTGTGAGCTTCTTTGGCACCATTTAGTTCATTAATAAGATCCTTATGTGTAAACATTTTAAATGTTGAGAATGTTTCCACAGTATTTATAAGTTGATTTGCTTCTTCTTCAACGATTTTTAATAAATCCATATTTCTATCGTTCATGTATTTTTCTTCTTCAACAATTTCATCCATTTCTTCTTTTAGATTATTAACAAGTTCGGTGATATTTTGAGATGAGGCTGATAATTCCTGAACGGCTGCTCCTTGCTGTTGAGCACTTGCGGCTAAATTGTCAGCATAATTTGAGATTTTTTCCACTGAATCAATTAATTCATATAGTTCATTTGATGTTTTGTCATTCATTTCAGATACAGATTTTATATTTTCAGACATTTCAATTACCATATCCGATGCTTCGTTGACACCTGTCATAACTTCACCAAGATTTTCTCTTATACTTTCTGCAGCATTTCTACTTTCTTCTGCAAGTTTTCTTATTTCATCAGCAACTACAGCAAATCCTTTTCCTGCTTCGCCAGCCCTTGCAGCTTCAATTGCAGCATTTAGTGCAAGAAGATTTGTTTGTTCAGAAATACTTGTAATTGTTTCCACAACTTCATTTATAATCTGGGCTTTATCGGATACTGCTTTTACTTTATCAACTATTGGAACCATACTTTCAGAAATGTTGTTTATAGTTTCGTTTACATTGTTAAGACTTTTTCTTCCACTTTCTGCCACATCACTTATCTCATGAGCTATATTACTTAATTCTACAGCTGTGTTTGCAAGATTTTGAATGTTGTCAGATATTTCTAATGTACTTGCATTTTGTTCTTCTACATATGAGGTAATATTATCCAGAGAACTTTTTGTTCTTGTTAATGCATCATCTATATCATCAAAGTTGGTTTTGAATATTTTTAATTCATGATTAATTGTGTTAAATTGTGTGATGTTGTTTCTAAATCTATTGAAAAATCCCTGAAGAGATGTTCTAAATGAATCTATAAAATGATTAAAGAATTTAGATATTTCTCCAATTTCATCTGATGTTTTTACTTCAAGTTTGCTTACCAGATCACCACCGCTTTTAGAAAGTTCCTCAAGTTTGTTTCTTACAGAATATAATGGTACCATCATGTATAATATATACATAAAGGTTACAAGTACAGTAATGATTAAGGCTATTGATACAGCTGTTATTAGATATTGAAGACGTCTTATATTTCCTTCAAATTCGTTTGTTTTTTCCCTGGTTAATTTGTCCATTATTTTTTCAAGTTCTCCAAAAGCTTTTAATGCTGGACCATCATCTATTTTTATTATTTTATCTATTTCACTTATTGATTTTCCTTCTTTTTTGAGTTTTATTGCTAATTGTAGATTTTGACTATATTGCATAAATGTATTTTTTATAATTTCAAGGTTTTTTAATTCTTCCTGACTTACATCATGTAATTTTTCGTATTCAGCAAAATCTTTTAATATTGCCTTTTCTTTTTCTTCAAAGGCGGAAATGTATTTGTCATATCCTCTAAGAACATAGTTTTTGAATATATGGATACCTCCACCATATCCAAATTGTGCTTTAATATCTGATAATATTTTCTGTCTTGTTGTGACCGAGTCAATATAATCTATCCATTTATCTTCCAGACTACTTGTTTCAAGAAAAACAAATGATCCAATAATAGTGAATACAACTACTGCCAGAACTAATAATAACATCATCTTTGTTTTAATCTTCATAGGATCACCCCTTTGAATATGTTTTATATTGATTTTATTATTGAAATTCTTTCTATTAATAATTATATCATAAAATAAATAAAATATTTCAAAAAAAATACTCCAGGAGTTTATAAAATAAAATCTCCTGGAGTATATAAATTAATTTTTTAATTTTCTTATAGCGGTATTTATAGATTCATTCATTTTTGATAATGTTATCCTGGCATCTTTTAATAGTTTTTCGTTTTTATTCTGATTTTTATATTCGTATTTTTTAGCATAATTGTGTAGTTCGTTATGTAGGATTATAATTTTTTTCCATATATCGTTTATTTCATCAGGTATGTTATTTCCAATTACATTTATAAATAAACCAAATTCACATTTTTGAGATTCATCTTCTACAATTAAATATGTATTGTTATTTATTGCATCTTCGAATTTTGATATCCACTCTTCGTGATTTTTTATTGCATTTTTCAGTTCTGCAATAATATTTTCTTTTTTAAACATTTTAAAGGTGGAAAAGATTTCTACAGTTTTAGTTAGTTGTTTAATTTCATTTTCTATTATATCAAAGAGATATTTGTTTTTTGTATTCATGTATTTTTCTTCTTTAACTATATTTTCCATGTAATTTTTTAAGGTATTTATTAGTTCTGTAATTCTTTGAGATGAAGCTGATAATTCTTCAACAGCTGCACCCTGTTCCTGGACACTTGCTGCAAGATTATCAGCTGATATAGAAATTTTTTCTACAGAATCTATAAGCTCATATAATTGATCAGATGTTTTATCGTTTATTTTGGTTACGGATTTTATATCTTCTGACATGTTAATAACCATATCAGAGGTTTCTTTAACTCCAAGCATAACTTCACCAAGGTTTTCTCTTATACTTTCTGCAGCACTTCTGCTTTCTTCAGCAAGTTTTCTTATTTCTTCAGCTACTATTGAGAAACCTTTACCAGCTTCTCCAGCTCTTGCAGCTTCAATTGCAGCATTTAATGCAAGAAGGTTTGTCTGTTCTGAAATGCTTGTAATTGTTTCTACAACATCATTTATAATTTGTGCTTTATTTGAGACGTTTTTTACTTTTTCTACTATTGGTATCATATTATCAGAGATATTATTTATTGTTTTATTTACAATTCCAATACTTTTTCTCCCTGTACCTGCAACCTCACTAATTTCGTGAGCTATATTGCTGAGTTCAACAGATGTGTTTGCAAGTTTTTGGATATTATTTGAGATTTCTAAAGTGCTCATATTTTGTTCCTCTATATATGAAGTAATATTATCCATTAGTTCTTTTGTATTAAATAGCGATTTATCCATATCGTCAAAATTTACTTTAAATATTTTTAATTCATGGTTTATTATATTGAATTTAGAGATACTGTTTCTAAACCTGTTAAAGAATCCACATAATGAATTTCTAAATGTTTCTGTAAAATCATTAAAAAATCGCGATATTTCTCCAACTTCATCATATGTTTTTACTTCTAATTTTGTTACCAGATCACCACCACTTTTTGAGAGTTCTTTTAATTTATCTTTTACGAAATGTAGCGGTTTAATGCTTTTAACCAGATAAAGTTGAATTATAACCATCATTGCAATTACCAGTATTGAAACAGCAGTTACAAGGTATTTTAGTTTTTTAATATTTTCTTCAAACTTTTTAGTTTTTTCCTCTGTTAAATTATCCATAATTTTATCAAGTATGTCAAAAGCTTTTAAAGCAGGTTCATCGTCTATTTTTATAATTGTATCAATTTCATTTATTGATTTTCCTCTGCTTTTGAGAGAATTAACAAGATTTATGTTTTCATAGTATTTTAGTAATGTGTTTTTTATCACATTTAAAGATTTTAATTCATCTGAAGATATATCAGGTAGTTTTTCATATTTTTCAATATTTTCCATAATTTCATTCTTCTTTTTTTCAAATAATGAAAGATATTTTTCTTCACCTCTTAAGATATAATTTTTAAATGAATGTATAGCTCCACCATATCCAAATTCCTCTTTTATATCAGAGACCAATTTTTGCCGTATGGTTACTGATTCAATATAATCATTCCATTTACATTGTAAAACGCATATTTCATAAAATACAAGTGCTCCAACAATGCCAACTATCACCCCACCAACAACCATTAATAATAACATTTTTGTTTTTATTTTCACAAATTACCCCCCTTTTAAAGATTTATTTTAATCATTTGTAAAATCAAGAATTATTTATATAATATTTTCTTTTCATCTATTTTTTCATCTGGTTAATAAAAGTTGATAAAAAGTTCTTAATAAAGTATAATAAATATTATAGGAGTTGATGAAAATAGTATTGGAGTTGATATTATGAATGTTTCCGCTATATGGCAAAATCCGAATAATAAACAATTTTACTATAAAGAAAGGCCATTTTCAAAATGGATTAAATTAAATAAATCGCTAACCTTTTTGTTTGAAAGACATTTGAAGAAAGAAATTGTGCAGTTGTTAAGGGAGAATAATTTTAAAAATTCAGATATAAAAAATGTTGAGGAAGATTGGAAGGATATTTTCAATAAACCTTTAGTAAAGGTAAATTTTGAGAATAATATTTCGTATTATAGATATAATAATTTTTTGAAAAAATTAAAAGAAAAAGGAATAGGTATATATGGAAGGGATATTATAAATATTTTTCCTTATGATATTTCTGAAAGAATAGAGGATAAACGTATCTGGTTTCTGGATATAGAGGTTGAAGGCGATGAGGATATTGCTGAAGATTCAGTTCCATCATCTATTTTAGCTAAAGGAATGATAATTTCTATTACATATTATGATTCATATGAAAAAGAATATTATTCCATTATTGTTAGTAGAGAAAAAGTTGATACGTTTAATAAGAAAATAAGATTTGTTGATAGTGAAGAGGAGTTATTAAAAACGTTTAATAATCTTTTGAAGAGAAAGGTTCCTGATATTATTACAGGATGGTATTCAAATGGATATGATATTCCATATATTATAAATAGAGGAAAGAAATATCACATAATCATTTCAGCTATTGATGGATTAAAGCCGTATTCTTCATATAAGAAACAACCTTCTGGATATAGGTTTAATAATTCTATTCCTGGTGTAAATTTGCTTGATTATATGGAGTTATACAAGAAGTATATTTTTGAGAAACCACCATCATATAAGCTTGATGAGATTGCCAGAATTCATAATATTGAAGGAAAAAGTGAATACATGGGATTTTTGAATTATAAGAAAAATTTTGAAAAGTTTGTAGAATATATTTTTAGAGATGTTGAGATATTGGTTGAATTGGAAGATAAATTAAATCTTTTAAATTTGATTTGCGGGTTACAATCTGTAATTAGAATACCTATAAATATGTTATTGGCACCTTCTATATCAATAGAACATTACTTACAACAATTTTTATTGCCAGAGAAAAAATCATTTAAGGAAAATTATAATATATATAGTTCAAAAAATGTTGATTTTAAAGGAGCTATTGTTTTACAGCCACCAGATAAAAAATATGAAAATGTAATTGTACTTGATTATGCATCTCTTTATCCAAATGCAATTCAAACTTTTAATCTTTCTCCAGAAACTCTTAGATATGATTTTAACTATAACGGAAAACATGTTGATATTGGATTGATGATTCAGGATGAAGGAAAGGATTATATTCCGTTAAAATATACTCTTGAAATTGAAGGCGTATTGCCTTCTTTAATTAGGTATCTTTTAAAAGAACGTTTGAAATTTAAGCAATTAAAAAAATCTACTCCTCCAGATAATCCTGAATATATAAAATATGATATTAAACAGAGTAATTATAAGATTCTGTTGAACTCTATGTATGGTGTAATAGGTACTGAAAGGTTTCCTTTGCATGATAAACGTGTAGCTGCTTCTATAACAGGTGGTGCTCGCGGTGCATTAAGATATATGAATAATAAACTCAATAATCATGAATTTAAAGATGTTGATATAAATGGCAGGAAGATATCTTTTAGAACAGAGGTTATATATTCTGATACCGATAGTTCATTTAATGTGATACATTGTGAAGAAAAGTTGTCGAAGGAAGATGTTGTTCAAATTGGGAGATATATAGCAACATATATAAATGATAATATTGCTAAAGAGTTTGTTGTTAAATATTCCAATACTGAAGAGATAATAAATAGAAATTCTTTAAAGGTGGAAGTTGATAAGATATTTAAGGTTGTTAGATTTTTTGGAGTTAAGAAACGTTATTTTGGATATGATTTTGATAAAAATATTATTACACATGGAGTTGAAATTGTAAGGGTTGATACCCCAAGAAAAATAAAGGATATATTAAAGGATTTGTTTATTAAAGCTTTAGATGGTGTGTTGAAAAAAGAGGATTTAATTCGATATTATAATGTTATAAAACAAACACCTCTTGAAGAAATTGCCATTTCAAAGACTGTTACAAAGATAGATTTTGATAAGTATAAGACAATTCCAAATCATGTTCGTGCAATTCAATTAATGAGAGAGATATATAAGTTCAAATATACATTAAATGATAAATTGTTATATTTTCACATAAAATATAATAATAGGAGAAATTATAGAATTGTTGAAAGGATTTTTAATAAGAAGTTTAAGGATGTTGCACTTGTTTCTGCGTGTATAGAGAGGGAACATTTGCCACAATTTGTTAAACTCGTAAAGGCAAATGAGCTTGAGATAGATTATTATACGCTTTTTGATAAGCAGGTTTTATCTACGTTGAAACAGTTTTCTGAATATCGTGAAATTATAAAAGAGGTAAAGAATGAAATTGAAAAAATGGAAGGGATTAATAATAAAAGCGAGCAATTAAAATTATTTTAAAACACTTTTATAATTACTTTTATATAAAATCGACAAAATTTCTAAACATAAAAGTCTTAAAATATATTGTGATTTTATTTTCAAAATGGAGGGATTGTAATGAAAATTTTCTTGATTGGTGCCGGGAATTCGGCAAAGATTATTTTGGAAGAATTAAAAGAAGAATTGGATAAGGTTTATGTGTATGATGTTGATAAATCCCAAATTGAAAAATTAAAGGAATTTTATAATATTTCTTATGCAGATATAAAGGATATTGCGAATTTAGATATAGATTATGTTATAGAAGTTGCATCAACAAAGGCTGTTGTGGAATATGGAAAGTTTGTTATTGAAAATAATAAGAATTTTATTATTTTAAGCACAGGTGCTTTTGCTGATAGAGATTTTTTAAATGATTTTCAGGAAGCATTAAAAAAATCAAATAGTAGAGTTTACGTTGTTTCTGGAGCTATTGGTGGAATTGACCTTATTAATGCAATAAACGATAAGATAAAATCAATTACATTAACAACAAGAAAACCTCCAAGAAGCCTCGGACTTGAAATTGATGAGGAAAAAGTTATATTTGAAGGAAGTTCAACGGAAGCGATAAAGAGATTTCCTAAAAATGTAAATGTAGCTGTGACATTGTCGCTTGCAGCAAGGGATTTTGATAAGGTAAAGGTTAGAATTATTGCTGATCCTAAAGTAGAAAGAAATATTCATAATATAAAAATTAATTCAATAGCGGGAAATTACGAGTTTACATTTGAAAATTTCCCTTCTGAAAATCCTAAAACAAGTTATTTAGCACCGTTATCTGTAGCAGGATTATTAAAAAATATAAATTCAAAAATCAAAATAGGAGGATGAAGATGATAAATCAAACAGCTATTGAAAGAGATTTTATTGAAAAGATTATAGAATTAAAGAAAGAGAAAGGTTATACAATTCTTGCTCATAATTATCAAATTGGAGAATTACAGGATATAGCAGATATTACAGGTGATTCATTACAGCTTGCCAGATTGGCAACGGAAATTGAAAACGATAAGATACTCTTTCTTGGTGTAGATTTTATGGCAGAAACATTAAAGATTTTAAATCCTTCAAAGAAAATAATAGTACCAACAAAGGGTTCTACATGTCCAATGGCAAACTCATTAACTCCGGAAATAATAAAGGAATTTAAAGAAAAATATCCAGAAGCTCCTGTTGTATTGTATGTAAACAGTACTGCAGCATGTAAGGTATATGCAGATTATACATGTACTTCAGCAAATGCTGTTGATGTAGTTAGCAAAATAGATTCAGATATAGTATTATTTGGACCAGATAAGAATTTGGGATCATATGTTGCAGAAAAAACAGGTAAAAAGGTTATTCCAATTCCAGGAGATACCGGATACTGTTATGTTCACAATAGATTTTCAGCAGAGGATGTTAAAAAAGTAAGAGAAGAACATCCAGATGCAAAGATTATAATACATCCAGAATCACCAAAGGAAGCAAGAGATTTATGTGATTATATTGGAAGCACAGGACAGATGATGAAATTTCCTGAAACAGATGATGCTAAAGAATTTATCATTGGTACTGAAGTTGGAATGATTCATAAATTAGAAAATACATTTAAAGATAAAAAGTTTTATCCATTAAAAGAACTTGCTATATGTAATAATATGAAAAAGAATAATTTGAAGAATGTATATCTCTCTTTATTAAATGAAGAACACGAAATAGAACTTCCTGAAGAAATAATGGAAAAAGCAAAGATTCCTATTTTAAATATGTTTAAAATTATGGAGTGATAATATGTTTAAATATGAGATTGAGTTGTTAAAGGATTGGATTGAAAGGGATAATTCTTTTTTTGATATAGCTTCGTATGAATTGAGAGATAAAGAAGCTTCAGGGATAATAATTTTAAAAAATTCAGAAGTTGTGTTGTCTGGAATTGAGATTATAAAAAGATTATTTGAAGAATATAATATCGATTATAATTTTAAGTTTAATGATGGTGAAAAGGTTGATAAAAGAATTATTGGTGAAATTAAAGGAAATGCATATAATGTTCTTATTGTTGAAAGAACAATGTTGAATATTCTTTCTATGATGAGCGCAATTGCAACTAGGACTCATAATCTTGTAAGTAAAATAGATGGTAAAACCAGATTAGCAGCAACGAGAAAGGTTTTTCCAGGTCTTGGAAATCTTGAAAAATTAGCTGTATTGCATGGTGGAGGCGATACACATCGCTGGAATCTTTCAGAAAGTATAATGCTTAAGGATAATCATATAAAAATGTATGGCGGTATAGAAAATGCAATAAATACAACCAGGAAATATAAATCATTTACAAAAAAATTGGAAATTGAAGTTGAAAATGAAAAAGATGCTATTATTGCTGCAAAAAATGGTGTTGATATTATTATGCTTGATAATTTTTCTGCTGAAAAAGCCAAAGAAACTGCAAGAAAATTAAAAGAAAATTATCCCCATATAATAATAGAAGTTTCCGGTGGAATAAGTGAAGATAATTATCTGGAATACGTTGATGATAATATAGATATAATATCAATGGGAAAATTGACCACAGAAATAAAATATATAGATTTTTCTCTTGAAATGAAATAAAACGCCTGATTTTCAGGCGTTTTATTTTTTTATATATTGTAAAAGAAAAAAATTTTTAAATAGTTATTTACATGATTTATATTTTTAAATTTGACTTTTTTTGTCTAATTTTGTATAATGATAATAGAATAAAATACGACAAAAAAAGGAGGAATTAAAATGTTATTATCTATCAGAAATTTAAAGGCTAAGGTTATTGAAGATGACAAAGAAATATTAAAAGGCGTGAATTTAACTATAAATCCTGGCGAAATACATGTATTAATGGGACCAAACGGTTCTGGTAAATCAACACTTTCAAATGTTATTATGGGATCACCAAAGTTTGAAGTAACTGATGGTGAAGTTTTATTTGAAGGAAAGGATATTTTAAACCTCGATACAAATGAAAGGGCTAAGTTAGGAATATTTCTGACTTTTCAACACCCTCAGGAAATTGAAGGGGTTAAAATGAGACAGTTTTTAATTAATGCATACAGACATATGCATCCTGATGAAAAGGTTTCACCTATTGAATTAAACAAGAGATTGAATAAGTTATGCGAAGAGATAAATCTTTCACCATCATTTTTAGAAAGATACGTTAATTCTGGATTTTCCGGTGGAGAAAAGAAAAAGAGTGAAATTTTGCAATTGTTTTTCTTAAAGCCTAAGCTCGTAATTATTGACGAAATAGATTCAGGATTAGACGTTGATGCATTAAGAGATGTTGCTGAAGCTATTAATAAATTAAAGACTGAGGATATGAGTATTTTAATGATTACACATTATCAGAGAATTTTGAAATATTTGCATCCTGATTTTGTTCATGTATATGTTAATGGAAGAATTGTTCATACAGGCGATGCATCACTTGCTGAAGAAATTGAGGAAAAGGGTTATAGTATCTTAAATGAGTTTGTTGATGCTGACACTGTAAAGGGGTGGTAATATGAAGGATATTAATGATATAAACTATGATGAAATAATGGTTAATCAATCGATGTTCGATTTTAGAAATGAAGCTAAATACGCTTTTAAAACACCTCCTGGGTTAAATGAAAAGGTTATTAGAGAGATTTCAGAAGCAAAGAATGAACCTAAATGGATGTTAGAACATAGATTGGAAGCTTTTAAGATTTTCGAATCTTACCATGAACCGAATTTTGGTGTAGATATTAAAAATCTTGATTTAAGTAAAATAGTTGCATATATGAAACCTGATGCCAAAAAGGCTGCAACATGGGAAGAGGTTCCTGAGGAAATTAAGGATACTTTTGAAAAATTAGGAATTCCTGAAGCAGAAAGAAAGGCTTTAGCTGGAGTTGGGGCACAATATGATTCAGAGGTTGTTTATCAGCATATTCAAAAGGAATTAGACGAACTTGGGGTTATCTTCCTTGATATGGAAACTGCTGTAAAGGAATATCCTGATTTAATAAAAGAATATTTTATGAAACTCGTGCCTTCATATAATCATAGATATGCAGCTTTACATGGAGCATTATGGAGCGGCGGCTCGTTTTTATATGTTCCAAAAGGTGTAAAGGTTCCTTTGCCATTACAGGCATATTTTAGAATGAATAATCCTGGAATGAGTCAGCTTGAACATACTTTGATTATTGCAGATGAAGGGGCAGAGGTTGAGTTTATTGAAGGTTGTTCTGCACCATTTTATAGTGTAACCAATTTACATGCTGGTATGGTTGAAATATACGTAAAAAAAGGCGCAAAGATGAAATATTCCACCATTCAAAATTGGAGTAAGAATACATATAATCTCAACACCAAGAGGGCTATTGTTGACGAAGATGGTTCTATGGAATGGGTTTCCGGTTCTCTTGGAAGTTTTAAAACTATGCTTTATCCTATGACTATCTTAAAAGGTAAAGGCGCAAAGAATAGCAGTATTACATTAACATATGCCGGACCAAATCAACATCTTGATACTGGTTCAAAGGTATTTCACCTTGCACCATATACAAGTTCTGTTGTTAATGCAAGAAGTATTAGTATTGGTGGCGGTTGGGCATTTTACAGAGGTTGGGTGAAGATTGCCGAAAGTGCAAAAGGAGCTAAATCTTCTGTTGAATGTAATGCTTTAATGCTTGACAATAAATCAAAGAGTGATACTGTACCTTTAATTGAGGTGTTTACAGATGATGCTGATGTTGGACATGAAGCTAAAATTGGAAGAATCAGTGAAGAACAGATATATTATTTAATGTCAAGAGGTCTTAGCGAAGCGGACGCAAAGAGCATGATTGTAAGAGGGTTTATTGAACCGTTAGTAAAGGAATTGCCACTTGAATACGCATTGGAATTAAATAAATTAATTAATCTTGAAGTTGAATCCTCTATAGGATAAGCTTCAGTGGAGGTGAATTTTTAAATGTACGAAAAAGCGCTTATTTTAAATCATAATGATTTTTTGGCTACAGAATGGGAGGTTCCTGAGATAAAATCAGATAATGATTATGGTATAATTGAAATAGAAGAAGCTGAGAAATTTTACACAAGTAATGAATTAAAAAGTTTTAGAAGAAAAAGATTTGAAGAATATAAAACTTTAGGATTTCCAAAGTGGAAAAGGAGTAAATTGGAAGGTTTTAATCCTTTGCCATATGTTGCAAAGTTTAATTCTTTAATGTCAGATAATCTTAAATCAATTAATGATATAGATAATAAAGGTATTGAAATCTTAAATAATATGGATTTTGATGGTTCACACAGAAAATTTTTGTTAATGAGCGACGTGTTTTTTAACACAGGCTTCTATTTAAAAACTAACAAAAACCAGAATAATGAGGTTTATTGGATAAAAGAGGTTATTGATAAATCTCCATTATATGGTCTTGAGGTAATATATATTGATGAAAATAGTGAAGCTACTTTAATTAGATTTATAGAATCAAAGGGAAAGGGTACAAAGATTAAAACGTTAAGAGGAAAGCTGGAAGAAAATTCAAAATTAACTGTAATAAATATAAATCTTTTTGATAACGACATTTCAACAGATAATATATTTTTTGATGTAGGAAAAAATGCACAATTAACTGTTTATGATATTAACATCGGCGGAAAGGTTACTGCACCACATATTGTAACTCGATTAGCAAGTGAAAATGGAAAGGTTAATATTTATCCATATTATCTTACGCAGGATGATGAAGTAATAGATATGTTTTATCTTTTAAGATATTATGCACCAGAGACTATTGGACATATTGTAGGACGTGGCGTTTTGATGGATTCTTCAAGGGTTATATTTAGAGGGAATCTTGACATTAAAAAAGGTGCAAAGAATGCTGAAGCTGAAGAGCAGGATTTTAATCTTGTTTTATCTGAAAAGGCTAAAGTAATGGCTTTCCCTTCATTATATGTTGATGAAAACGAAGTTAATGCTGGACATGCTGCAAGTGTAGGAACAATAGAAGAGGATAAGCTTTATTATATGATGACAAGAGGATATTCCAAAAATGCTGCTAAAAAGGAAATTGCTTTTGGGAATTTTGAACCGGCAATAGAGGTTATTGAAGAAATAAATTCTAAATATGCGGGGGCGTTAAGAGATGTTATCGAGAGAAGATTTGATAAGGAGTTTTCCAATTCTTGAGAGAGAGATTAATGGAAAAAAATTGGTATATTTTGATAATGGCGCAACAACTTTGACACCTGTTGAAGTTACTAATGCCATAAAGGGTTTTTATGATTATCATAACGCAAATGTGCACCGTGGTGCGCATATGCTTTCAAATGAAGCCACAGATATGTATGAAAGTTCAAGAAAAGCTGTAGCAAAGTTTATTAATGCTAAAACAAGCGAAGTGATTTTCACAAGGGGAACAACAGAGTCTATAAACCTTTTTGCATATTCCATAGGCAAAAGCGGTTGGTTAAAAGCCAAAGAAGTGCTTATTACTACTATAGAACATCATTCTAATTTTGTCCCATGGCAACAGTTAGCCTCTACATTTGATTTTACTGTTCAATATTATAATCCAGAAAATGGAATCTTTAACCTTGATGAATTTTTAAAAAATGTGAATGAAAACACAAAACTAATTTCAATAACGGGATTATCAAATGTCACAGGTCAGGTAATCCCTATTGAGGAAATTATAAAATTTGCTCATGAGAAAGAAATCTTAGTTCATGTTGACGGTGCTCAATTGGTTCCACATTTTGGAATTGATGTAAAGAAACTCGATGTTGATTTTCTTTCATTTTCAGGGCATAAGATGCTTGGACCTATGGGAATTGGAATATTCTATGGCAAGAAAAAACTTTTAAAGAAATTGCCTCCTTTTCATTATGGCGGAGAAATGATTAATTGGGTTAGCATTGAAAATACAGATTTTGCTGAATTGCCAGAAAAGTTTCAGGCTGGAACACCAAATGTTGGTGGTGCTGTTGGATTAAAGGCTGCTATTGATTATATAAACAAAATTGGAATAGATAATATTATTGAACATGATAAAAGATTAACTGAGTATGCTAATAAACGATTTAAAGAATTGGATTTTGTCACTGTTTATGGTCCAGAAGATAAAACATCAATTATTACATTTAACGTGGATAACATTCATCCACACGATGTTGCACAGATTTTAAGCGATAAGTTTGGTATAGCTGTAAGAAGTGGTCATTTGTGTGCTCAGCCTTTATTAAAACAGCTTGGAACAAAATCTGTGTGTAGAGCCAGCTTTTATTTTTACAATACAGAAGAAGAGGTTGATAGGTTAATAGAAGGATTAAAATATATCAGGGAGTGGTTGAGATGAGTTTAGAGGATTTATATTCTGATATTATTCTTGATTATGCAAGAAATCCACAATTTCAGGGTGAAATTGATGACGCAACAATTTCTGAAGATGGAAAAAATTTATCCTGTGGTGATGAAATAACGCTATTTTTAAAAGTAAAAAATGGCAAAATAGAAGAGGCAAGATTTAAGGGACATGGTTGCATTGTCAGTCAATCTTCAGCTGCTTTAATGTGTGAAGCAATTACCGGAAAAAGCTTAGATGAAGCTGAAAAAATCCTTGAAGAGGTTGAAAAAATGGCACAGGGTGAGGATTTTGATGAAGAATTGGTTGGTAATCTTGTGGTTTATTCTGAGATATCAAAATTTCCGGTAAGGGTTAAGTGTTTTACTCTTGCCTGGCATACACTTGAAAATGCGCTGGAAGAAATAGAGGAAGGTTAAAATAACCTTCCTCCATTTTTTTTCTAAAAATGTTTATAAAAATAAAATGCTATGTTATAATTATCATGGAGGGAAAATAATGGATATTATAAGAGAAAATAAATATATGTGGAAAGTTGAAAAATTTAAAAATATGAAAGTTCCTGTTTATGTTTTAACCGATTCCCAAACTATTCGTAGCCAGGAATATCATGAAGCTATTATGCAATTGGTTAATGTTGCTACATTACCAGGGATTGTGAAAGGTTCTTTTGGTATGCCAGATATACATTGGGGTTATGGTTTTCCAATAGGTGGTGTCGCAGCATTTGATGCTGATAGTGGTATTATTTCTCCTGGCGGAGTTGGATTTGATATTAATTGTGGTGTTAGAATAATGACTACCTCTCTCGAATTTTCAGAGATAAAAGATTATATAGATGAGATACTAACCAGAGTTTATAATGAAATTCCTGTTGGCGTCGGCTCCAGAACGAATTTTAAATTGTCTGTAAAGGAAATGAAGAAAATCCTGAACAATGGTGTATATTGGGCAATAAATAATAATTACGGTTTGGCAGAAGATTTGTATAATATTGAAGATAGCGGTAAAATTAAGTACGCAGATGCGGATTTTGTCAGTGATGAAGCGATAAAAAGAGGAGCAGATGAATTAGGGACTCTTGGATCTGGAAATCATTTTATTGAAATCCAGATTGTTGAAAAGGTTTTCGAGAAAGAAAACGCTGAAAGATACGGTCTTTTTGAAGGTCAAATTGTATATATGATTCATTCAGGTTCAAGAGGTCTTGGACATCAGGTTGCAACAGATTATATAAAAATTTTCAGAGATAATTTAAAAGATTGGAATAAAAAAATTCCAGATAAACAGTTAATAAATGCTCCTTTTAAAAGCAAATATGGTCAGGAATATTTTTCTGCAATGAATGCTGCTGCCAATTTTGCTTTTGTTAATAGACAGATAATGGGACATAAAATAAGAAATATTTTTAAGGATTTATTTGATGTTGAATCTAAATTGTTATATGATATTACGCATAATATAGCAAAATTGGAAAAGCATAATGTTGATGGTGAAGAGAAAGAGTTAATTGTTCACAGAAAGGGTGCTACAAGAGCGTTTCCGGACCAAATAGTGTTGATTCCTGGAAGCATGGGAAGTTCTTCATATATTTTGCTGGGTACAGAGAAATCTATGAGTATTGCATTTGGCTCATCTGCTCATGGAGCAGGGAGAGTTTTAGGTAGAAGACAGGCTAAAAGAAGATTAAATTATAAAAATGTTTTAAATTCAATGAAAGAAAAAAAGATAAAGATAATTTCAAAATCAAAAAATACCATTATTGAGGAAGCACCAGAAGTGTATAAAGATGTAGATTCTGTTGTTGATATCATAGAAAAAATTGGAATATCCAGAAAGATTGCAAAGTTAACCCCCGTTGGAGTTGTAAAGGGTTAATCAAATTTAAAAGGTATATTCAATTTAAATCTTTAAAACTGTAAACTTTTATTTCTATAATTTAAATAAAGAAATAAAAGAAACGGGGGTAATAATATGTATGCGAAGTTTGAGTGTATAGATTGTATAGTTTCTCAGATAAAAACAATTATAGGAAAGAACTTTGATTATCTCGATGAAAAGGAAAAATTTGATTTGATGAAGTCTGTTTCTACGGATCTTTTAAAATATTCAGAATATGGAAAAAGACCTATAGAATTGGCAAGGGTTATTTATGAGAAGCTTGGAGAAAAGTCTGAAACTAAGACACATGACTTTTATAGAGAAGAAAAACAGGCGTCAAATGCATTATTTTTAGAGGCTTATGATGAATTGTATAAGTTTTTAAAGGATTCTGATGAGCCGTTGAAAAATGCAGCAAAGTTATCTGTTCTTGGAAATGTTATAGATTATGGAATAAAAAATTCCTTTGGAGAGTTAGAATGGGAACTTGAAAATAGTTTAAAACTAAAGAATTTTTCTCTGGATGATTTTGATTCTTTTTATGAAACGCTTCAGGAGGCAAAAATATTATTATATATTCATGATAATGCAGGAGAAATTGTTCTTGATAAGTTGTTTATAAAAATGATAAAGGAAGAATTTCCTGAAGTACATATTATTTCTGCTGTAAGAAGTGCTCCTGTAATAAATGACGTTACTTTAGAAGATGCAAAGGAAGTTGGATTAGAAGACGTGGCATCAGAGGTAATTGAAAGTGGAAGCAAGATTCCAGGTACATTATTAAGCGATGTTAATCAGGAATTTTTAATTGCGTATAAACAGGCTGATATTATTATCTCAAAGGGTCAGGGGAATTTTGAAGGTCTTAATGGAGAATCTGAAAAGATATACTTTGCATTAATGGCAAAATGTCCTGTTGTTGCTCGAGAATTAAAGGTAGATGTTGGGGATATAATCTTTTCAAGAAAGAATCTTTTTGTAAAATAAATCCTAAAATCTTATATTAAGGGGGTATTATGATGAAGAAGCTTTTAGTATTGTTGGTTGCATTGTTGTCTATTGCTATCTTTGCAGCACCAACACATCTTGTTATTTTCCACATTAACGACACACATGGACATGTATGGCCATATGGTGAGTATCACAATCCTGACATTGGTGGTTTTGCAAGAATTGCAACATTGGTAAATCAGGAAAGAGCAGTTAATGATAATGTATTATTCTTACATGCTGGTGACGTAAACACAGGTGTTCCAGAATCAGATCAATTAGATGCAATTCCGGACTTTGTTGCATTACATTATATGGGTGTAGATGCAATGGCTTTAGGTAATCACGAATTTGATAATCCTTTAAGCACAACATTTATGCAACAGAGATATGCTGGATTCCCATTCCTTTCAGCTAATTTTGTTACAAAAGACGGAAGACAGTTATTCAAACCATATATCATTAAAAATGTTGGTGGAGTTAAGGTTGCTATATTAGGTGTTACAACAGAACAGACACAGGTATTGGAACCACTTCACTTAAATGGCGGAAAATTCTTAAATGTAGAAGAAACAGTTAAGAAATACTTACCAGAATTAAAGAAAAAAGCTGATATTGTTGTTGTATTAGGACATCTTGGTTATGGTAAAGATGATCAACCACTTGGTGTAAAATACACAACATCAGATCAATTAGCAAAAGATGTTAAGGGTATTGATATAATTATTGACGGACATTCACACACATTAATGAATAAAGCAGCATATATCAACAAAACAATTGTTGTTCAGGCTGGTGAATGGGGTAAATATCTTGGAAGATTGGATTTATGGGTAGAAAATGGAAAAATCGTTGATTACGAATGGGCAGCAATTCCTATTAACTTAAAGAAATATTTAGGAAAAGACGAAAATGGACATTCAAAATATGAATACGTAACAGAACCAATTCCAGAAGATCCATTTATCAAAATGATTGCTGATTACTATTATTCATTAGGTGCAGAAGAATTAAATAAAGTTGTTGGAGAAACAAAGATATTATTAGATGGTGAAAGGGCACATGTAAGAAGTGGAGATACAAATCTTGGCCACTTAATTACAGATGCATTAATCTGGAAAACAGGTGCAGATGTTGCATTGCAGAATGGTGGAGGAATTAGAGCTTCAATTCAACCAGGACCAATTACATATAGAGATATTTTAACTGTATTACCATTTGGAAATACAACATATGTATTTGAAATGACAGGTGCAGATTTAATGAAAGTATTAGAATACGCAGCAACAATACCAGCTGGTAAAGGTGCATGGTTGCACGTTGGTGGTATGACATACAAGATTAAGGATAAGAAACCTGTTGATGTTATGGTAAATGGAAAACCAATAGACTTAAAAGCTACATATAAAGTAGCAGCTAATAACTACATTGCTGGTGGTGGAGACGGTTATAAGATGTTAAAAGGATTAAAAGGATTCGATACAGGATTTGTTCTTGCTGATGTTGTAAAAGAATACATTCAGCACTTAGGAACAATAGAAAATTATGATAATGCACCAAGAGTAGTTGTTGAAAAATAATAAGTTTTAATTGTATCCCTCTGGTATAAAACCAGAGGGGTTTTTTTTAGTAGTATATACGGTCGTTGCAGACTCACGTCCGTGTTTGTCCTTTTGTGTTGTTGATTGAGAAAAATAAAAACTTCCTCAAACGACTTGGTTGCTAATCCTCGAAATTTATCTTTGAAAATAGAAAAATAATATTCACTCAGACGGCAAGAATTTCTGATCCTTGCTCCATTTGAAAATTTTTTGTGTTGGAAAAAATAAAAGCTCTTTCAGGCAACTTGAGTGCTGATCTTCGAAAATTGTTCGTTCTCAGGGGTCGTTGCAGACTCACGTCCGTGTTCGTCTTCACTCAAAATCACATCCGTGTGATTTTGCCCCCTTCCACTCACAATTTTCTCAGGCACTCTGCGAGCCTTCACTCGCTTTTATTTTTTTCAACTATCCTGTCATCACCGCTTCGGGAAAATCTTAGTCTTCGCCCCTATTTTACTATTTACAAAATAAGGCGAAAGCATCATTTTGTTTTGATATGGTATAATTGAAGAGTAGGAGGTGGAAGTGATGAGGATGTTTTGTACATCAGGACCAGTTGATAAGAAAACATGTTATTATGTGGAAAGACCGGATATAACGGAAGAAGCGCTTAATCATATAGAAAGATGGGAATATTTTAATATAATAGCTCCTGCACACTCTGGAAAAACAACTTTTTTAAGAATGTTAGAAGAAAAAATAAAAGACAAATATTTACCTATGTATGTATCATTTAAAGATTATAAAAATATAGAGAATTCCGAAGATTTTGTAAATAAATTTTTTGAAAGTATAGAAATAAACAATAAACTTAAACGATTAAGAGATATTGAAAATTATTTTTATGAACTTCACGAAGAACAGAAAAAAGATATAATATTAATGATAGATGATTATAATGAATTGGATAATAAAGAAGTATTAAATGATCTTTTGCATATAATAAGAGCAATGTTTCATAAAAAAGAATTATATGGATTAAGAAGTGTGATAATATCAGGAACAGAATACATACCAATATTTCCGGATGATCCAGCAAGTCCATATAACATAGCATATGAAATGGAATTTCCATACTTTACAAAAGAACAGGTATATGACTTACTTTCACAACATGAAAAGGAAACAGGGCAAATATTC